>DASTFB010000070.1 GCA_035709005.1 Candidatus Methylomirabilota bacterium
CAGATCACCGGCGGCTACCTCTACGACGCGCTGGGCTTCACGCCGCTCGTGCTCATCTCGGCCGTCGTGACCGCGCTGGCCTGGCTCCTCGTCCCCCTGGTGAAGATCGACCAGATCGAGACCAAAGCCAAGGCCCAGGCGCCACCGGCGGCGGCGCGCTGACGGTCAGGCTTCGCTCGTCGGCTCCGGCTCGTGCGAGGCCAGGGCCCAGGCCCGGCGGAGCCAGGGCAACGCCAAGCCGAGCTCGGCGGGCCCGGCCACGTCCAGCTCCACCCAGCCCCGGCGCGCGAAGCGCCGGTGGGGCCGGAAGCGCCCGTCGCGGAGCGCGCGGGCCTGATCCTCCGGGCTGAGCCGGAGCCACAGGTCGCGCTGCTTGGCCCGCAGAGGAAAACAGGCGAACAGTCGGGCGCCCACGAAGTAGCCCCAGCGGCCGAACATCGGCGTGATCTTGACGCCGGGCCAGCGGCCGAGCGCGTCGTTGAGCGGTTGGGCCGGGCCGGCGCCACCCCGGCTCAAGGTGCGGCGGGTCCGCCGCCCCCGTCCCATGCCGCGGAACCGCGGGCTCATGGAAGTCGGATTCTGCCATTGACAGTGGTGCCCCCGCATGGCAATTGTTTTTCGTCTGCACGTCGAGGCCCGGCCTCGCCATCCCCGCGGCGACGAAGGAGCGGTTCGTGGGCGATTCGGCAGCTCATCGTGTGCGCTGGACGCCCGTGGAGGGGGCCGCGGAGCTGTTCACGCCGGCCTTCCTCGAGTACCTCGTCGGCCTCCACGACGAGCTTTCCCCCCGCATCCGCCAGTTGCTCGCCCGGCGCGCCGAAGCCCTGCACCAGGCGCTCGCCCGCGGCGTCATGCCTGGCCACCCGCCGCCCAGCGCGGCGACGACGGGCGACTGGAAGGTCCCGCCCGTCCCCGCGGACCTGCTCCGGCCGGGCATCGAGATCTCGGGGCCGTGTTCGATCACCTCGATGTTCATCAACGCCCTGAACCCGGGGCCCGAGGGCGAGCGCGCCGAGGGAGACCTCGACGACGACGAGGACTCGGGCGGCCACCGGCTCATCGACACCGTCCGGGCCGCCCGTAACCGCGTGGCGGCGGTCCACCGCGAGCTCTACTTCTCAGATCCCGAGCGCCGCCGGGAGTACCGGATCGCCGAGGGGGAGCTGCCCTTCTTCATGCACCGCGATCGGGGCATCCACCTTCCCGAGCCCGACGTGACGATCGACGGTCAGCCGGTGAACGCGGCCATCCTGGGCACGGCGCTCACCCTGTACTACGCCGGCCGGGCCCAGGCCGAGCGCAGCCAGGGAATCTACTTCTACCTGCCCAAGCTGGAGTTCGCCCCCGAGGCGCGCCTGTATCGCGACCTCTTCGCGGTGAGCCGCCAGCGGCTGCCCTGGCTCGCCGATGCGACCATCCGGGCCGTGGTCCTCGTCGAGTCGCTCCCCTGCGTGTACGAGATGGAGGAGATGCTGTACGAGCTGGGGCCGTACGCGGCCGGCCTCAACGCCGCGCGCTGGGATCTCAAGGCCAGCATCTTCGAATACGTCATGGCGGATCCCGGGTCGGTCTGGCCCGACCGCTTCGGCGTGGACATCAAGACGACGCCGTTTCTGGCCGACATCTTCCGCCGGCTCGTCGCCATCTGCCTCAAGCGCGGCGCCGTGCCCATCGGCGGCATGGCCACGGCCCTGCCCAGCTCCGATCCCGAGGTGAACCGCGTGGCCGGCGAGACCATCCGCGCCGACAAGGAATGGGAGGCCCGGCAAGGCTTCATCCGGGGCTGGGTCGCGCACATCTTCCACATGAAGACCGCCGCGGATCCCTTCAAGCGACTGCTGGCCAGCGGCTGGAAGCCCGGCCCCGAGATGGCGGACCCCGACCGCTACCCCGTGCGCATCGAGGTCCCCGAGGGCCCGATCACGCTCGAGGGCACGCGCCGCAACGTCCGGATGCTCGTGGAGTACGTGGAAGGGTGGCTCAACGGCCGGGGCGCGAAAGGGATCGACAGTCTGGCCGGCAAGCCCGGCATCCATCCCGCGCTCATGGAGGACCTGGCCACCGGCCGGATGTCCGTGGCCCAGATCGCCCAGCGCATCCGTCATCGCGTGCGGCCCACCGAGGGGCCGGCGGCGGTCCACGACTTCGCGCTCGTCACTCGCCTGGTCGGCGAGGAGACCGAGGACATCCTCCGGCTGACCCGACCCGATGGCGAGACGGCCGAGCGCTACCGGAAAGCGAGCAAGATCGCCATGCACTGGATCCGGAGCTATGTCGACCTGGACTTCCGCAGCCTCGGCACGTATTCCCGGGCCGAGCTCGAGCGCATCGCCGCGGAGTAGCCCCTCAGGGGAAGCGGTAGCGGGAGATGTGGAGGTGGACCCCGTGGCTGGAGGCGGGATCGACGGTGATCTCGCCGGTGCCCCGCAGGTGCTTCACGCCGGCACGCTCGCACGCCTGGGCCAGCGCCGAGAATTCCTCGGCCACGAAGGACAGCGCCACCATCCCCGCGTGCCCGCCGACCTCGTCGGCGGGCACGATCAGCAGCGTGCCCTGGCCCGCCGCCAGCAGGACGCGCCGGCCGCCGTTGGTGGTCACCTCCGATAGGGCCAGCAGCGAGGTGAAGCGGCCCGCGGTGGCCCGGGGGTCGCTGGCTCCGATGACCACGCGCTTGAGGTCGACCGGCGACGGCGGCGGCGCGGGCTCGGCATCCGGCGTCGCCAGCTCCACGAGGATTCCCGCGCAAGCCCGGGGATGGAGGAACCCGATCTGCCCGGCCAGCCCGTGACGGGGCACGCGGTCGATCAGCTCGACGCCGCGCCCGTCGAGCTCGCCCAGCACGCCGGCGGCGTCGGGCACCTCGAAGCAGAGGTGGTGCAGGCTCTCCCCGTGACGGGCCAGGTAGCGAGCCACCCCGCTGGCGGCATCGAGGGGCTCGATGAGCTCGATCTCGCTCTGACCCGCGGCCAGCAACGCCGCCCGCACGCCCTGCTCGGGGATGCTGGCTTCCTTGAGCAGGGGCAGGCCCAGCGTGTCGCGGTAGAAGCGGTAGGCCTCGGCCACGCGGCGGACCACGATGGCGACATGGTGGAGGCGGCGGACCACGAGAGCCGGCTCCTTAGCGGATGAAGGCGGCCGCCCGACCCGCCCGGGCGTCCCGGATGCGGACCCGGTGGTTCAGCAGCAGCGTCGCCGGCAGGCCGCGGGGTGAGAAATACCGCAGGGCCAGCGTCTCGTCGCACGTGGACAGCGCGCCTCCACGCGCCGCGCACTCGAAGCACACGTTGACGTAGTGCCAGACCGCTCCGTCGGGATAGCGGACAACCTGGAGCCGGGGATCGGAGTAGACGCCCACCACCCGCTTCACCGCGACGTCGAGCCCCGTCTCTTCCCGCACCTCGCGGCGCACGGCCTCGGTGACCGACTCGCCGATCTCCACGGAACCGCCGGGCAGACCCCACTGGCCGCCGTCCGAGCGTTGCTGCAGCAGCAGGCGGCCACGGCGGTCGAAGATCACCGCGGAGACGCTGGCCCGGATGCCCTTGGCGCCGGACGGATCGGGCTCGAGCGTGATCACGCGCTTACCGTAGCCGACCCGCCCGTCCGGGGCAAGCCGCCGATGACGCCCTCAGCCCTCCCGGTAGAAGAGCAGGAGCAGACCGACGGCGACGAGGGCGGCGCGCCAGAGCCAGCCCGGCGTCGAGCCCGCCTCGGGCAAGCGGAGCTCGAGCCAGCGCGCCCATCCGGCCAGCGTCCCCAGGATGCCGATCGGGGCGTGGGTCACCTCCGTGAGGAACTCGGCTTTGAGCCCGAGCATCGCGTGCGAGTGGGTCAACAGCATGGCCCCGCCGGCCGCGCACAGCACGGGAAAGACGTAGCCCCACGGGCTCAGCGGCAGGCGCGCCGTCCGGACCATCCACTCGAAGACGCTGAAGGCCACAATGAGGACGACGAAGGCACGATGCTGGAGCACGTCGGGCAGCGTCATGCTCTCCCAGAACCCGGCCGGTCCCAGCGGCCAGGCCCGCGGATCAGCGCGGAAGAACAGGAAGACGGCCATGCCGAGGAGGGCCAGCGGCCAGTGCCGGGCCCCGCGGACGCCGAGCCGTTCCAGCACGGCGAGCAGGCCCATGCTCAGCACGACCAGGCCGGCCCAGTGGTGGTTGTACTCCGACCACGCGCGCTCCACGTCGGTACGCTCGGCCGGCGGGGCCACGAGCGGCTGGGCGGTGGTTAGCAGCTCCTCGACCGGCGGGCTGGCGAGACGCGGCGTGGCCGGCCGGAACCGCTCGGCCACCTCGCCGATCGTGGCCCGCTCGGCCCGCACGTCGACGGCGGGCGGCAGCGCCGTGAGGGACGCCGCTGCGAACAGCACCGTCACGGCGATCCCGAGCTCGGCCTCGGCCGTCCGGGCCAGGCGCCGGTCGAGGCGACCGGCCGTCCGCCGCACCAGCCGGAAATTCGCACAGCCGAGCGGCAGGATGGCGACCAGGAGGAGAACCTTGGTCAGGATCATGATCCCGTAGGCCGTGCCGAGCAGAGCGCCCGGGTCGCCGACGTAGGACAGGGTGAGCAGGACGCCCGAGCCGACGAGAACGATCACCCCGGCCAGGGCCAGCGAGGAGAATCGCCGGGCGATGCGCTCGTCGCGGCCGGGGGGCGCATCGGCGGCGCCCCAGGCATGGCGGACGAGGTAGCCGAGGCCGCCCACCCAGGTCGTCACGGCGAGCAGATGCACGGCATCCAGAATGAGCAGGACGCCGCGGCCCTCGGCACGGGCCGCCGCGTGGCTCAGCACCGCGCCCGATGCGGCCAGCGCGACCGCGAGCCCGCCCAGCGCCGCCCAGGCCGGCACGCCGCCGGGGCGGCTGGCCAGACGCGCGGCGGTGAGCCCGAGGCCGAGCGCCAGCCCGATGCGCGCCACCGCCCCCCCGGCGAAGGGCGCGCCAAGAAAGGCCCCGAGCGGTAGCGCCTGCAGGCGCGCCGCGAGATCGGCCAGCGCGACCGCCATGACCGCCGCCTGCGCCAGCGCCACGAGGACCGCCGCCAGGGCGACCGATCGCAGCGCCCGAGCGACGTGCGCGTCAGGCTTGGTGTGTGGCGTGGCGCCGAGGACGACGCCGACCCAGGCCACGCCGCCCGCCGCCAGACAGGTGAAGACGAGCAACAGACCGCGCAGGATAACGTCGGCGAAGCCGGCCATGAACCGCCGTCAGGGGCCGACGCGAAACGCGAACGCCCCGCTCACCACGTGGCCGTCCGCGGACATCACCACCCACTCCACTCGCCAGGAGCCCGGTCCCAGGGCCGGCGCGGACACCTGCAGGCGGTCGGACGGCCCGCCGGGGCTGATCGCCAGCGTCCGGGCCGCTCCCCGCCCGTCGACCAGGCGCACACGACAGAGCCGCTTTTCCACGCGGTTGTTGAACACCAGCTCGATCACCGACGGGGGATTCGCCGTCTGCGCACCGGCCGGCGGCGAGGACTCCAGCAACAGCGAATGGCCGGCGGCAGCGGCGGGCAGGACGAGCCACAGCGCGCCGGCGAGCAGCGCGGCGGCCGGCGTCACCGCCAGTCGTCGAGCACCAGGTGTGTGGGGTCCTCGTAATCCTCCTGGCGGCCCCGCTGCATGCGCACCATCGTGAAGTCGACCTGGTACCCCGCCCGGAGCAGCGCGCTGTACGCGGTGGTGTAGCGCGTGTAGACGGGCAGGATGACGCGCTGGAGCCCCAGCTCGTGCCCCTGCTCCTCGAGGGCGGAGATGAACTGCTCGAGGAGCTCGACGCGCCTCTGCTGGGGATCGATGGCCAGATACTTGACGTAGAGCGCGCCCATGGGGGCCTCGCTCACGCCCGGGGTGTGGTAGATCGCGAAGCCGAGCACATCCCGCCCGCGCTCGAGCAGCAGGGTGTCGCCCAGGGCCAGGCCGTCGACGATCTCCACTTCCTTGGCCACGTCCAGACCCCGACAGATCGCGGTGGTGATACGGTGCAGCCGGGGCAGCACCGCCTTCTTCTTGGCCTCCTCGAGCGTGGAGAAGCGCCGGACCGACAGCGGGAGCTTCACCGCCCGGAGCAACGGGGGCCGCCCGTTGTGCTGGTCGAGGGCCCGGCTGGTCACCGCGGCCAGAGCCTTGGGCCGGAACCCCAGCTTGTGGTAGAGCGCGAGGTGCTTGGGGCTCGTGGGGTAGGTCACACAGCCCTGCAGCGCCGTCTTGTTCTCGTCGAAGAAGTCGAGCACCGCCTGGATGAGCTGCTGGCCGATCCTCTGGTTCTGGTAGTTGGTCAGGACGGCGACCGGCCCCAGGATCCCCACGCTGCCCCAGGTAACCCCGAGCGCGGCGCCGACGAGCTTGGTGCGGTCCTCCTCGGCCACGAAGCAGCCCCACGGCTCCATGAGCCAGCGGTGGTGCACGTACTGGGCGCCGCTGAAGGGTTGGCGCGGCCGCGTGCCGAGCTGCCGCTCCAGGAAGTCGCCGAACGTCTGGTCGATGACGTCGCGGACCCGGGAGAGATCCCCTTTGCGGACACGCCGGACGTGGACCTTGGTGAACCGCCCCTGAGAATCCGCGCCCAGCCGATCGACGGTGGCCCTCACGCGGAGACACCCGCGAGATCTTCGAGCAGGGTGATCACCGCGGAGTGGTCGAGCTGCCCCCGCCCCTTGACCCGGAGCGCGTTGAAAAGCTCCTGGACCACGGCGGTGGCGGGAAGCGGCACACCCAGCGCGCGCGCCGATTCCATGATGAGCCCGAGATCCTTGTAGTGCAGGTCCACCTTGAATCCCGGCCGGTAGCTGTTCTGGACGTAGTTCGGCGTCTTCTGGTCCAGGGCCCGCGAGCCCGCCAGACCACCGGCCAGCGCCTTGAGGGTCAGCTCGCGGTCCAGGCCGGCCTTCTTGGCGAGCGTCAGCGCCTCCCCCAGGGCCGTCAGGTTCATGGCCACGATGATCTGGTTGGCGAGCTTGGTGAAGCCGCCGAAGCCGAGCGGCCCCAGATACGTGATGGTCTTGCCCATCGTCGACAAGACGGGCAGCACCTGGTCGAACACGGCCTTGTCGCCGCCCACCATGACGGACAGCACGCCGTCGATGGCGCCCTTCTCGCCCCCGGAGACCGGCGCATCCAGCATGCGCACGCCCTTGCTCTCCAGCGTCTTGCCGACGTGCTGGGACACGATGGGCGAGATCGTCGACATGTCGATGAAGATCAGCCCCCGGCGCGCGCCCTCGGCGATCCCGTCCTTGCCCAGGGCGACCAGCTCCACGTCCGGCGAGTTCGGCAGCATCGTGATGAGCACGTCGACCTGCCCGGCCACTTCCCGCGGCGAGCCGGCAGCCTTGGCCCCGGCCTCCACCAGCTCATCCACCGGACCCCGGCTCCGGCTGTGGACAACCAGTGGGTAACCAGCTTTGAGAAGATTTCGGGCCATGGGGCGCCCCATGATACCGAGGCCAATAAATCCAATAACTTGCGGCATGCGACTCCCCAGAGGCAAGGTGGTGGAACGCGCCGTTAGTACCACATGGGGATACGGCGAATCAAGGCCTAATCCGGCGCGTAGCGCCGGGGGGGCCCCCGCTTACCGGCCCTTCGTCCCCCACAGATCCCGGGCCAGCCAGTCCAGCCCGAGGTCCTTCAGAGTCTGGGGAAGCGGCCTCCCGGTCTTGCGGTCGTAGCCGACCTTGCCGTACCACGTCTCGAGCATCTTCTCCCACTGCTCCCCGATCGCCTGGCCCTTGGCCGGGCCGTCGTGGGGAGTGGAGCCGTAGCGCACGGACGGGCACTCCTTGTCGACGCCGATGCCGCAGCGCAGGCGGACCGCTCGGAAGATCGCGGCCGTGCGACGACCGAAGCGCATCGCCTCGTCGGGCGTGTACGGCCAGCCGGTCGCCGCGCTGAGCGCGCGGGCGAGGTTCTCCAGCCGCGTACGCCCGGTGAAGATACAGATGCCCAGAGAGTCCTCGAAGTGGCGGCGGCCCCGGATGCCGGCGACCTGGGTGGCCACCTCTTCGCCGTTGAAGGGATTGATGCGCGTAGGCAGGCCCAGCTCGGCCACGTGCACGGGCACGCCGGACTCCAGCGTGCCGGTGGAGCCCGTGCAGGTGTCGAGCATCTCGTCCCAGCGCCCACGGTGGTCGTGCCCGCGCGGGGAGGCGCCCTGCGCGGTATAGATGGCGGCGTCCCGGGCCGCGCCGCCCAACCGCTCGGACGCCACCTTCACGCCCTCGGCCAGCACGTCGCCAAAGCCCTCACGCTTGACCAGCATTTGTAAGAGTTGGTTCGCCCCCTTGATATCGCCCCACTTCAGCTCGAAGCCCAGCTGATCCCTGGTGATGAGCCCGCGCTCCTGGCACTCCATCACCCAGCCGCACAGCCAGCCGAACTCGTTCACGTCGACGCAGGCCCGGTCGAGCTGGGTGTTGAGCCAGGAGATGCCCTGCTGATCGGTGGCCCCGATAGTCCAGCCCGCCCCCGACCAGCCCTCGTACTCCGGCTCGTCCACGATGGCGCCCTTGAAGTCGCCGCTGCGGATGACCTGCATGTGGCAGTGATGCATGCCGCAGGCGTTGCACTGGTGGCCGCGGTGATCGAAGCCCTCGCGCAGCTTGGGCGCCTCCCACCGACTCAGGTCGTCATAGGGCACGTTGGTGGTGTAGTTCTTGATCGGCAGCACGCCGAGCTTCCCCAGGTTCACGACGCCGGGCAGCGTCCCGTACTCGTACAGCGACTTGGCCGACGGGTCGGTCTTGAGGTCGTGGGCGATGTCGTCGGCGGCCTGCACCACGCCGCGATAGTCGGCGGCCCGCAGGGCCCGCGTGCCTTTCACGATGGCCACGGCCCGGAGGCGCTTGACGCCCATGACGGCGCCGCAGCCGTTCTTGGAGGCCACGTGGCCGTAGTCGCCGTGGATGGCGGCGAAGCGCACGAGTTTCTCGCCGGCCACGCCGGAGGTGTACACGGACAGCTGGTGGCCGGTGAGCCCCAGCATGCGGCCCAGCGCGTCCTGGGTCTCCCAGGTGTCCAGGCCCAGCAGCGGCTTGGCGTCCCGCAGCTCGATCACCTCGTCGTCGATGTAGAGGTAGACCCAGTCCTTGGACTGGCCCTGGATCACGATGGCGTCGTAACCGCAGTACTTGAGGTTGGTGCCGAAGAAGCCGTTGGCCTGAGTCGAGGTGGGCCCGTTCGTCATGGCTCCGATGGTCACGACGGTGAGGCCGCCCGTCCCCCACACCGGCAGCCCGGCCAGCGGGCCCGTGGCCAGGACGAGGCGATTGTCGGGATGGTCCCACGACACGTTGCCCTTGCCGCCTCTGGTGCCGGTTTCCCGGTAGAGGATCAGCGCGCCCAGGCCGGCGCCGCCCAGCCAGTCGCGCATCTCCTGAGGACTCCAGGGCTCGGCCCAGCACTTCTTCTTGGTCAGATCGACCCGGAGGAGCTGGCCGGCGTAGGCGCCGGGCAGGCGGGTCGTGGATGCTGCCGTCTTGCTCCGTGGTGCCGCGCTCGTCGTCATCGGGGTCACACCGCCACCGGGGTGGTGCCGGGCGCCCTGGACGGGCGTCCAAGCACGGTTTCGTCGAGCAGCCGTCGCGTCGTCCCGGACGCGATGTAGGCCGACTTGATGTCGAAGGGGTTACGCCGGAGCGCGTCCTTGAAGTGGCCGAGCGCCGTCTGAGTCTGCACCAGGCCCTTGAGCATGCCCACGTCGTTCGTGGTCCAGATGTCGCGGGACGGCCCCAGGATGATGGCGCCCACGAGGTGATCGCCACGCCACAGCAGCTTGCGGTAGGCCGGCCGGTCCGGCCTGAGCCCGACCATCGCCTCGGCGCCCTCGTCGTCCCAGGCACCGAAGGACGCGATGTCGAGGTGGCAGACCTCGACGATGTTCATGAGCAGGCTGCCCGGGTAGCGGACGTCCTTGCCCGCCATGTTGGCGCCGGCCACGCGCCCGTGCTCCTGCGCCGTCGGCTCGATGGCGTGCAGCGCCGGCGCCCCGGACACGCGATCGGGTCCCTCGGCCACGTCGCCGGCGGCGTAGACATTGGGCACGCTGGCCCGGAGATGGTCATCGACCAGGATGCCCTGCTCGATCTTGATGCCGGAATCCTTGAGCCAGTCGAGGTTCGTCCGGATCCCCGTGGCCATGATCACGACGTCGGCCTGGATGTCGGGGCCCCTGGCGAAGCGCAGCCGCTTGCGGCCCTTCGCCTCCTCGATCCGCGTCAACGTGGCGCCGGCGCGGACGGTGACGCCGTGCCGGCGCAGCCAGCCCTCCACGAGCTCGGCGCCCTTGGCGTCGACCATGCGAGGCAGGATGCGCGGGGCGATCTCCACGATCGTCAGTGTGGCGCCCAGGGCCAGGATGGAGTTGAGGATGGTGAAGGCGATGAATCCGGCTCCCACCATGACCACGTGGCTGCCCGGCCGGATGTCGGCGATCAGGGCCCGGCACTGGTCCAGCGTCCAGAACGAGTGGACGCCGGGCAGGTCGGCGCCCGGCACCGGGGCCTTCACCGGCGACGAGCCCGTGGCGATCAGGCAGTCGTCATACTCCACGCTGGTGCCGTCGTCCAGGGTGCACGCGTTGGCCGCCGTGCCGAGCTTGACGGCGCGCCGGCCCAGGTGCGTCTTCACGCCCCACTGGGCCAGCACGGCCGCGGCCGCCGTGAAGACATGGGACTCGGCGATGGAGCGGTCCAGATAGTACGGGAGCACCATGCGGGAGTAGGGCTTCTCGACGCTGACCAGCGTGATCTCCGAGCGCTCGCGTTCTTCCTCGCGGATCGTTCGCATCGCGTTCATGCCGGCCGTGCCGCCGCCGATGATCAGATGACGCGCCGGCATCAGCGCGCCTCCGCCAGGACGCGGCCCATCCGCTCGGCGGCGAAGTCGCCGAGCCAGTCGGCCGTGGGCACGTCCTCGTAGAGGATGGCCGCGGTGGGGCAGGCGTGGACGCAGGCGGGGTCGCCGCCGCAGAGGTTGCACTTGAAGGCTTTCCGGGTGCCGGGGTCGTAGAACATGGTGCCGTAGGGGCAGGCGATCGTGCACAGCTTGCATCCAACGCAGAGGTCGTCCACGACGTCCTTCGCCCCGGCGGCGTTGATCGTGATGGCGCCGACCGGACACGCCGTCATGCACCAGCCCTCGGCGCACTGCGTGCAAGTGTACGGCGCGTAGGAGGTGTGGCGTTCGAACGGGGACACGCGGATGACCGACTTGGCCGGCTGGTACGTCCCGGTTTGCATGTACGAGCACGCCAGTTCGCAGCGGAGGCAGCCGGTGCAGCGCTCCGGGATGATTCGAAGGACGCTCATCGCTTCTTTCGGGCCTTCCCCTTGCCGCCGCCCTCCAGCCGCTCGATGAACTCGTCGAGGGGGATGGCGGCCATCGTCATGCCGGCGGCCCCGCCCCGCGCGCCCACTTCGACGGACACACGCGAGATGGTGGCGTTGTCCGCCGCCTCGATGACGGTGACGAAATCGTAGGGGCCGAGGACGGCGTACTGGGCCAGCACCCGCGCGCCCATACGCTCGACGTCGGCGTTGACCTTGCGAATCCAGCCGGGACGCTCCCGCACGACCTTGCGGCCCGACTCCGAGAGCGTGCTCAGCATGATGTAGAGGCTCACGGCTGGATCTCCTTTCGCAGCGGCCGGTAGTATAACACCGTCCCCTCCGATCACACGGGCGCGTCTTGGCTCGAGGCGCGCAGGAAGTCGTAGACCGACGAAAAGTCCTTGCGCCCGTAGCCGTGGGAGGAGGCCAGCCGCAGCAGCAGCTGGGCGGCCGGCGCCACGGCCACCGGCACCCGCAGCTCGCGGGCGGCGTTGACGGCCAGGCCCAGGTCCTTGGCCATGAGATCCGTCATGAATCCCGGAGCGTAATCGCGGTTGGCCGCCGCCTGCTCCACCATGCCTGGCACGGGATGGCCGTGCTCCATCACCCAGGTGTTCCCCGACGACCTGGCGATGACCTGGGTCAGGATGCGCGGATCGACGCCGAACCCTTCCGCGATGCGGAACGCCTCGCTCACCGCCACCATGGCCACGCCGGCGATGAGATTGTTGCAGAGCTTGGCCACCTCGCCGGAGCCCACCGCGCCGACGTGGATGATCGTGCTGCCCATGGCGGCCAGGGCCGGGCGGGCCTCCTCGAGATCCATGGGATCGCCACCGACCATGATGGTCAGCGTGCCGGCCACCGCCCGCGGGACCGCGCCCGAGACCGGCGCATCGAGGAACCGCACGCCGGCCGAGCGCAGCCGGACGGCCACCCGGCGGGACACCGCGGGATCGATCGTCGACATGTCCACGCAGAGCCGGCCGCGCGCCACGCCCTCGAGCACGCCGGCGGGACCCAGGTAGGCCGCCTCCACGTGCGAGGACGACGGCAGCATCGTCACGACGAGCTGTCCCTGCTTGGCCGCTTCGGCCGCCGAGCCCGCCGCGGTGGCGCCCAGCGCGACGGCGGCTTGCAGCGCCGCGGGCGCCACGTCGTAGGCGGTGACCGAGAAGCCGCGGGCCAGCAGGTTCTTGACCATCGGCTGCCCCATGGTGCCGGTCCCGATGAAGCCGATCTTCATGACGGCCTCCTTTTGTAGCGGGGTCCGCGAGCCCGGTTCGACGCGTGGGTGGCCTGCCCGAGGTGCGTGTGGCTCCGTCTCGTCGTGTCAGCCGTTCGCGTCACTCTGCCCCCCTGTTATGGCTTCAGGACCATCTGGGTCTGGATCGTGATTGACAGCAAGCGCCCGGCTCCGTCCGTGACGCGCGTCTGCCACACCATCGTGGTGCGGCCCCGGTGCAGCGGCGTGCTCTCCGCCCGCACCACGCCGTGTTGCCCGGCGGCGAAGAAGTTGGTCTTGGACTCCAGGGTCGCCGTCGACGCCCCCGGCGGCAGATTGAGCATGGTGGCGGTGGCCCCCGCGACATCGGCGAGGGTCATCAGGGTGCCCCCGTGCAGCCGCCCGCCCACCGTGCGCAGCTCGTCGCGGATGGCGAGCTCGGCCACCACCCGGTCGGGCAGCGCTTCCACGAAGCGGATTCCGAGCAGCTCGCTCAGCGTGCCCCGGTGCCGTTCGTCGAGCGCCGTCGGATCGATCGTCACGGTTCCCTCCTCACCGGAACCCCGGCCTGTAATGCTCCGGTGCTCGCCGGCGTCGTGCCGAGCCACTGCTCATCGGCGTCGCCCGTATGGTCATCGTCGGCGCGCTGCTCCTGCTCGCCGCCCGCACCTTGAATTGGACGAGTTGGACTCGCCCGTGTCACACCTCGCGCGAAATGGGGGGGTCTGGAGGGGGCGCGTCTCGTGCCTCCTCCAGGCTAAGAATCAGGTCTGAAGGGGGCCTCTGCCCCCTCTGGCTCGATCGGTCGCGAGACGGCCCGGCTGAAGCAGCAGTTGGGGACCACGCTGGAGTGCTTGCCCGGCCCGCCGGCGACCACCACCAGCACGTCCTCCGGCCCGGGGACACGCGGCGGCCGGACATCGTCGTCGCGGAGAGCCATCATCCACGGGGGCCAGTCCTGGGCCCCCCACATGCCCCCGAGCTTCAGCGTCTTGAGTGGCAGCCGCGCGTGCTCGTACACGAAACGCTGGACGTCGGCTCGTCCCAGGCCCTCGGCGGCGATGGTCTGCGCGTGCTCGGGACCCAGGACGACGAGCAGCTGGCTCTGGGCCAGGTACCAGCCCACGTTGGAACCCAGCGTGACGGCGGTGTGGGCGACGGTGGCCAGGATGCCCGCCGCCGTCGTCGACACGTGGTCGTTGATGTTGTGGGGAGCCTCACCACCATACACCGTGACGACGTCGCCGGCGGCCAACGGTTCCCACGGCGAGGCAGCCTCGTTCTCGGCGATGCAGTAACTGAACTTGGCGGGACTGCCCTGGGTCGCCATGTCGTGACGACCCGGCCAGGCGCCACCGACGTTCATGAGGATCAGGCGGATGGCCCGTCCGATCGTCGCGTTGGCCCGAAAGCCCGGCCCGAAGCAACCGCTGCCGGCGTGCAGGCCGATCTCGCGCGCGTAGGGTCCGTTGACCACGAGCAGGGGCGCCACCGGATGCGTGGTGGCCTGCACGCCGTAGAGATTGAAGGCCGGATCCAGCATGGCCTCCACGGCGGCCACGATGACGGGCAGGTGCTCGGGCCGGCACCCGGCCATCACCGCGTTGACGGCGAGCGCCTGCAGGGTGGCTTCATGCCAGAGCGGCGGCATGGGACCCAATGAGCGGTCGGCGGGAGCGCCGCCCAGCATGGCCCGCACGCGGTCCTCGGTGGGAGGCACGATAGGCAGCCCATCGCACCAGCCCCGCTCGACGAACGCCTCCAGCAGCGCCTCGGGCGTGTCGTCGACGTCGAGCGTGGCCGCCGACGGCGCCATCAGCGCTCACCGAGCAGGCTGAGCAGCTGCTCCACGGCCTGCTGAGCGCGGCGGACGATGGCCTCGGGCCGTTCGCCGCCCAGCGGGTGCTCCACGACCAGCAGGGGCAGGCCGGCCACGCCCCGGGCGGCGAGCTGGCGGACGGCGACCTCCTGAAACGCGGTGGTGGCGATCAGCGCGGACGCGGTTCCGGCCCTGGCCAGCTCGAGGGCGTCGTGGAGACTCCACGACGTGCAGGACCCTCAGTCCGCGGAGCCGGCGAAGACGACATCGCAGGCTTTGGCCAGCTCGACCACCAGCTCCGCGGGCGCCGGCGACGAGCAGTTCGCCTTGCGCCGGTGGACGACGGCCTTGACGCCGTGCCGCTCGCGCAGGAGGCGACCGAGCTCCGTGACCAGGCGGTCGAAGTTCGGCTTGGTGTTGTCGAGAAAGCCCACGGTGAGGTTGCCGAAGTCGCCGGGCAGCGGAGGCACGCTCACCCGTTCGCTCGCTTCGACCCCCACTGGACTCAACACCCGGATGCGTGGCATGGGCACCTCCTGGCGTCCTGATGAGCGCAACGCGTCATTGTACTCCGCGGCGAGGCAGCCCGGTGGAGCGCGCCAGCAGCCGTCCCAGCGTGACGTGCAGCTCCGTGAGGATGGAGCGCTTGACCCGGACAGTGACGGCTTCCACCGGCTCGGCGCTGCCCACGCGATGGATCACCAGGGTCCCCGTGAACTCGTCGGCCCGCTCGTCCACCGCGGCCAGGCCCCGCAGCGTGAGGACTTCCCACGTCTCGCTCATGAGCGGTATGGTACCCCACGTGACGTCAGGCGGATCGCGATGACGGTCGTCGCTCTCGACGTCGGCACCTCGTCCGTGCGCGCCAGCGTGTACGACGAGACGGGACAGGTGGTGGGCGGGCGCGTGCATCGGGTCACGCTGGCGCCGACGCTGACGCCCGACGGCGGGGTCGAGCACGATCCCCGGCGCCTGCTGAGCGCGGTCATCGCCTGTCTGGACGCGGTGGTGGCGGGGCCGCGGGCGCCCGACGTCGCCGCCGTCGGGATCGCCACCTTCTGGCACGGCCTCCTCGGCTTCGACGCGACCGGCCGTCCGCTCACTCCCATCTACATGTGGGCCGACACCCGCAGCGCCCCCGACGCGTCGCTCCTGCGCCAGGCCCTGGACGAGACGGCGCTCCACGCGCGGACGGGGTGCCACCTGCATGCCTCCTACTGGCCGGCCAAGCTGCGCTGGCTGACCCGCGAGCGCGCCGCCGAAGTCCTGCGCGTCGTCCGCTGGGGATCGTTCGGCGAGTACCTCGACCTGAGCCTCTTCGGCGCGGCCGCCACCAGCATCTCGATGGCCTCGGGCACCGGGCTGTTCGATCTGGAGGGATTGCGCTGGGACGTCGAGGCCCTGGCGGCGGCCGGCCTGGAGCCGGACCGGCTGTTCCCGCTCTGCGATCGCCGGGACGGCCGCCGGGGGCTGCTCCCCGAGTGGTCACGTCGCTGGCCGGGCCTGCGGGGCGCCGCCTGGTTCCCGGCGGTGGGCGACGGCGCCGCCAGCAATATCGGCTCAGGCTGCGTCGAGCCCAGCCGCATGACCCTCAACCTCGGCACCTCGGCCGCGCTCCGGGTGACCACGAGGGCGACGGCGACGGCACCCCCGGGCCTCTGGCGCTATCGCCTGGACCGGCGCCTGGGCATGGTGGGGGGCGCCCTGTCGGAGGGCGGCAACGTGTACGAGTGGTGCCGCGAGGTGCTCCGGCTGCCGGACGACGCCGAGACCGAGCGCGCCCTCGCCGCCGGCCAGCCCGATCGCCACGGCCTCACCGTGTTGCCGCTGCTCGCCGGCGAGCGCGCACCAGGGTGGCGCGACGATCGGCGCGCGACCGTGGCCGGGCTCGGGCGCGAAACGACCGCGTTGCAGATCCTGCGCGCGTGGCTGGAGGCCGTGGCGCTGCGGCTGTCGCTCGTATACGGGCTGCTGCGCCCGCACGCCGCCGAACCGCATGTGATCGTCGCCTCGGGCGGGGCGCTGGCGCGCTCGCCCGCGTGGACCCAGATCATCGCCGATGCTCTGGGCCACCCCGTCCTGGTCGCCCGCGATCACGAGATGACGAGCCGGGGCGCCGCCCTCCTCGCGCTGGAGGCCCTGGGCCGCCTGTCCGATTTGGACGGTCTGGCCGTCCCGCCGGGCGAGACGTTCCACCCGGACGCGGCCCGCCACGCCCGCCTGCGCCGGGCGCTCGAGCGCCAGCGCCGGCTCGACGCCACGCTGGGCTGATCGCCGGAGAGGCCCGCGGTATCATCGGGGCATGGAAGCCGCCTCCGAGGTCGTGGTGGTCGCCGATGCGGCCGAGCTCGCCGACCGGGCCGCCCAGAGCATCGTCGACAGCGCCCTCGAGGCCGTGGCCGCCCGCGGCCGCTTCATGCTGGTGCTGGCCGGCGGCGACACCCCGCGCCGAACCTACGCGCGGCTGGCCGCAGCGCCCCGGCGCGACGCGATGCCCTGGGCCAGCACGTTCGTCTTCTTCGGGGACGAGCGCTGCGTGCCGCTCGACCACGCCGATTCCAACTACCGGATGGCCCGGGAGACCCTGCTCGATCAGGTGCCGCTGCCCTCGGAGCAGGTCTTCGCCATGCCCGGCGACGCCCCGGATCCGGACGCCGGGGCCGTGGCGTACGCGCGCACGCTGGCCCGGGTCCTCGGCCTTCGTCGCGGCGAGGTGCCCCGATTCGATCTGGTCCTGCTGGGCATGGGGCTGGACGGCCACACCGCCTCGCTGTTTCCCGGGTCGCCCGTGCTCAAAGAGATCTTCCGGCCCGTCGCTGCGGTCCACGCGACGGCCGCCGCCATCCCGCAGCGCATCACGCTGACCCTGCCCGTGCTCAACGCGGCTACCAACGTCCTGTTCCTGGTGTCGGGCCCGGAGAAGGCCAAGGCCGTGAGGGCCGTGCTGGACGAGCGGGCCCTGCTGCCCGCGGGCATGGTCCAGCCCGAGAAGGGCCGCCTGGTGTGGATGCTCGACCACGCCGCCGCCTCCCAGCTCCGGCGCTAGAGCCGTGCGGATCGCCATCGGCGGTGACCATCGCGGGTTCGTCTACAAGAACCAGGTCAAGGCTGCGCTGGCCGCGGACGGCCACGCGGTGATCGATTGCGGCACCGACTCCACCGCCCCGGCCGACTATCCCGACTTCGCCCGCGCCGTCGGCAGCGCGGTCCGTGACGGGAACGCCGACCTGGGCGTGCTGATCTGCGGCAGCGGCGCCGGCGTCTCCGTCGCGGCCAACAAGATCCGCGGCGTGCGGGCCGCGCTGTGCCACGACCTCTTCACGGCCAGGCAGTCCCGGGAGGACGACGACGCCAACGTCATCTGCATGGGCGCCCGGGTGGTGAGCGAGGAGCAGGCCGTGGAGCTCACGCGCACGTTCGTCAGCGCTCGTTTCTCGGGGGCGGAGCGTCACGTGCGGCGCCTGGCCAAAGTCCTGGCGCTGGAGGCCGCGATGGCGGGCTCCACGGCGTCCCCCCCGAGACCTGGCCCACGGGCTCCGTGATGACCACCGCCCTGGACGAGCTGGAGCGGCGCGCCGTCGGGCCCCGGATCTGGAAGAAGGAGGCGGCGCTCTGGAGCGACGTGGCCCCCGTGCAGGCAGCGATCGCCCAGCGTCTGGGCTGGCTCGACGCTCCGGCAGCCACGCGGGGCCACGTCGGCGAGCTCAGCCGGTTCGCCGCCGGGCTGCGCGCCGAGGGCTACACGGACGCCGTCCTGCTCGGCATGGGCGGCTCGAGCCTGGCCGCCGAGGTCCTGGCCGCGACGTTTCCGCCGGCGGGGGCCGGGCTGGCCCTCACCATGCTCGACACGACGGATCCCGGGGCCATCCGGGCCGCCCGCGACGGCCTGGACCTCGCCCGTACCATCTTCGTGGTGTCCTCCAAATCGGGCACGACGGCCGAGATGCTCGCCCTCTATCGGTTCTTCCGCGCCGAGCTCGACGCGCAGGTGCCGAACCCGGGCGCGCACTGCATCGCGATCACCGATCCCGGCACGCCGCTCGAGCGTCTGGCTGCGGACGATCGCTTCCGTCGCACGTTCCTCAATGCGCCGGACATCGGCGGGCGATTCTCGGCCCTGTCCCTGTTCGGCCTGGTGCCGGCCGCGCTGATCGGCGTGGAGATCGGGCGCCTGCTGGATCGCGCCGCCACCATGGCCGCCGCCTGCGGCCCCGGGATCGCGGCCGCCGACAATCCCGCCCTGCGGCTGGGCGCCGCGCTGGGCGGAAATGCCCGCGCGGGACGCGACAAGGTCACCCTCGTGCTGTCGCCACCGATCCGCGCGTTGGGCGCCTGGCTGGAGCAGCTCCTGACCGAGTCGACCGGCAAGCAGGGCCGCGGGCTCATCGTCGTGAACGAGGAGCCCCTCGGGACCCCGGAGGTCTATGGCGGCGACCGGCTGTTCGTGGCGCTGAGCCTCGGCCCCGATCCCGACCTGGCGGGCCGACTGGCAGCGTTGCAGGCGGCGGGACACCCCGTCGTTCACCTTCCCCTGACCGACCGCGTGGACGTGGGGGGCGAATTCTTTCGTTGGGAGCTCGCCACGGCCGTGGCCGGCGTGCTGCTGCGCTCGTGGCTCCTGGAGCTCACCGCCGACGTGCTGGCCACCGATCCCGAGCTGAGCGCCTGGGTGGAGGACTCCGGGGAGGGGCGCTGGACCGTCCAGGACGCGGTGGAAAAGGCCGTGCCGGCGCCCGCCATCACCGCCGCCCTCTTCGCGCGCTTCCGCTCGCGCCGTGAGAACTCCTTCGCCGACCGCCTGCTCGCCGCGCTGCGCCGCGCCTTCGGGGGCCATGCCGTCCGCCGATGATCCCTTCACCCTGATCATCTTCGGCGCGTCGGGTGACCTGACGCGGCGGAAGCTGATCCCCGCGCTGTTCGCGCTCTACGCCTCGCGCACGCTCCCCGAGCCCTTCGCCATCGTCGCCATCGCCCGCACGGAGATGGCCGACGACGACTTCCGGCGCCGGATGCGGGAGGCCGTGGCCGAGTTCGGTCGCGTCCAGCCGCCCTCGGAGGCGGTGTGGGACCGGTTCGCCCGCGCGCTCACCTACCTGACGGGCGATCCCAAGAACCCGGCGCTCTATCCGCGGCTCGGAGCCCTGCTGGCCGAGATCGAACGCGGACGCGGTCCCGAGAACCGGCTCTTCTACTGCGCCACGCCGCCCAGCCTCTACGATCCGATCGTCGAGCACCTGGGCACGAGCGGTCTCTCGCGCGACGCCGGCGGATGGACCCGGATCATCGTGGAAAAGCCCTTCGGGCGGGACCTGGCCTCCGCGCGCACCCTCAACCGGCAGCTCGGCCGTTTCTTCCGCGAGGAGCAGGTGTATCGGATCGACCACTACCTGGGCAAGGAGACCGTCCAGAACCTCCTCGTCTTCCGGTTCGCCAACGAGCTGTTCGAGCCGGTGTGGACGCGGGACCACGTGGCCCACGTCCAGATCACCGTGGCCGAGACCCTCGGCGTCGAGGATCGCGGCGCCTACTACGAGGAGGCCGGCGCGCTGAGGGACATGGTGCAGAATCACCTGCTCCAGCTCCTGTGCCTGATCGCCATGGAGCCGCCGGTCACCTTCGACGCCGCGCCCGTCCGCGATGAAAAGAACAAGGTGCTGCAGGCGATCCGTCCGATCGATCCGGCCAGCGTGGACGCGGTCGCCGTCCGCGGCCAGTACACAGGCGGCTTCGTGCAGGGGCGCGCCGTGAAAGGCTACCGGGACGAGAAGGGCGTGAGCCCGAACTCCCGGACGGAGACCTTCGCGGCGCTCCGCTTGCTGATCGACAACTGGCGATGGGCCGGGGTCCCCATGTTTCTGCGCACGGGCAAGCGCCTGCCCAAGCAGGTCAGCGAGATCGCCATCTGGTTCCGCCGGACGCCCCACCTGATCTTTCGCCGCCATCCCGCCGGCGTGGCGCCCAACGCGCTGGTGATCCGGATTCAGCCCGACGAGGGCATCGCGCTCACCGTGAACGCCAAGATCCCGGGCCAGGATCTCAGGCTAGGGCCGGTGACGCTGGACTTCCGGTACGGCGAGGTATTCGGCGGCCAGCCCCCCGAAGCGTACGAGCGCCTCCTCCTGGACGCCATCCACGGTGACGCCACGCTCTACGCGCGAGGAGACTGGGTCGAGCAGGCGTGGGCGATTCTGGATCCCGTGCTCACAGGCTGGCGCGCCGGGGCCCCGGCCTCCTACCCCGCGGGCTCGTGGGGCCCGCCGGAGGCAGACAGCCTCATCGGCCGCGACGGCGGCGCCTGGCGCAACCCGTAAGCGAACGGCTACTTCGCGGTCTGGAGCGCGCGACTCGCCGTGAGCTCCACGTAGGTGAACCACCAGCCCTCCCACAGGCGCACCTGCAGGGAGTTGGCATTCTTCTCGAACACCTGCGTGATGCCGTGCGAGCCGTTCGTGGTGTTGCTGACGCTCCGCCAGCCGTTCGCCTCGAGCGTCGTCCGCATGGCCACGCCCAGGCTATTGAGCTCGATCCGGCCCCGATAGTACAGGCGCGCCGCTTTCACGGACGGCGACTCGATGACCGTGGCCCGGTCCTCCACGAAGGTGAGGCCCCGGGGGACCGGGATGTCCTCGAACTCGCTCCGCGAAACCTTGGACTGGCCGGTGGCGCACGCTGCAGCGAGTGAGCCGACGAGCAGGACTGCGAGAACGTTGGTGGCTTTCACGGCGTCAGCCTAACAAGTGGGCCCGCCGGCCACCAAAGAAATAAGACGCGGTCAGCTCAGACGGATAAACCGGGCGAAGTCGGCCTCAATGGCCCGGGCCACCTCGGTCACCTGGCCCGGGGTCAGGTCCTCGTCGAGGATGAGCACGACGATGGCGCGCCCCCGCTTCGTCTTCCGCCCCACGTGCATGGACGCGATGTTGACCCCCAGGCTGCCCAGCGTCGTACCGATGCGGCCCACCATGCCGGGGCGGTCCTCGTAGGACAGCACGAGGATGTAGCCCTCCGGCGTGAACTCGATATAGAGGTCGCGGAGGCGGACGATGCGGGGCTGGCCGTCGAACACCGTTCCCGCGATGATCTTGCGTCCTTCCGACGTGTGCGTGGTGACGGTCAGCAGGCTGTTGTAGCCGTGGGTCTCCGCTTCCCGGCTCAGCTTCACCTCGACGCCCCGTTCGCGCGCCACCAGATGGGCGTTGACCAGGTTCACCGGCGTCGCCATCACGGGAGCCAGCAAGCCCGCCAGCACGGCCCGGGCCACCAGCTCGGTGTCGGCCTGGGCCAACTGCCCGGCCACCGTCACCTCCACCCGGGCCAGGTGCTCGGGATCCAGCTGCACGCAGAAGCGCCCCAGGCGCTCGGCCAGCCCGATGAACGGGCGCAGCTCGGCCAGGGCCGCGGGTGAACCGACCGGGATGTTGACGGCGTGCTCGACCAGCTCGCCGTCCCGGAAGGCAACGATCTGGCGGGCGACGTCGACCGCCACGTTGACCTGGGCCTCGGCCGAGTTCGCGCCCAGGTGCGGCGTCACGACGACGCGCGGGTGCCCGATGAGGCGGCGCAGCTCTTCGGACCGGGGCGGCTCCTCGCTCCAGACGTCGATGGCGGCGCCGGCCACCTGGCCGGACTCCAGGGCGGCCAGCAGGTCCCCCTCGTGGATCACCCCACCCCGCGCGCAGTTGACGATCCACACCCCCCGCTTCATCCGGGACAGCTCGCCGGCCGCGATCATGTGCTCCGTCTCTTCGGTCAGGGGCACGTGGACGGTGACGATGTCGGCCGCACGCACCAGGGTGTCGAGGTCCACCAGCCGCGCCCCCACCTCGCGGGCGCGGGCCTCGCCGATGTAGGGGTCATAGACCAGCAGGTCCGTTTCGAAGGCGCGCAGGCGCGCGGCCACCCGCGAGCCCACCTTCCCCAGACCCACGATCCCCACGGTCTTGCGGTACAGCTCGCGGCCGTAGATGGACCGGTCCCAGGTACGCGCCTTGAGGCCCGCGTGGGCCTCGGGGACACGACGCAGACAGGCCAGCACCATGGCGACGGTGTGCTCGGCCGCGGAGACCACGTTCCCGTAGGGGGCGTTGACGACCACGATCCCCCGCCGGGAGCAGGCCTCCACGTCGATGTTGTCGACGCCGACGCCCGCCCGGCCGACGATTCTCAGGCGCGGCGCGTGCGCGAGGAGCGCGGGCGTGACGGCGGTCCCCGACCGGGTGACCAGCGCGTCGGCCTCGGCCAGACGGGCGTGTAACGTTTCGACCGGCGGGCGATGGAGCTGCTCGACTGTGCACCCCTGCTCCTTCAGGTACGCCAACCCCTCCGAAGCCACCGCATCGACGACCAGCACATGCATCCCGCGCCTATTGTACTGGGTTGAGACTCGCCCGTAGTCTCACCTCGCGTGAAATGGGGAGGTCTGGAGGGGGCACCCTGCCCCCTCCAGGCTAAAGAGTGAGGTTTGGAGGGGGGCGCGCCTCGTGCCCCCCTCCAGGCTAACAATCATCCCTGAATAGAATATCCGCCATCCACCGGGATCGCCGCCCCCGTGATGAAGTCGGAAGCCGGGCTGGCCAGGAACACGGCCACGCCGGCGAGATCGTCGATGACCCCCCAGCGTCCGGCCGGCGTGCGTCGCAGCACGTTGTCGTTCAGCCCGGGCACCTCCTGACGCGCCCGGCGCGTGAGGTCGGTATCGATCCAGCCCGGCAGTACCGCGTTGACCTGGATGTTGTCCCGCGCCCACGCCGCCGCCAGCGACTTGGTGAGCTGCACCATCCCGCCCTTGCTGGCGCCGTAGGCGGGCGCGAACGAGGCGCCGAAGATCGACATCATGGAACCGACGTTGATGATCTTGCCGCCGCCGGTCTTCATCACGGGGTAGACGGCCCGGGCGAGCAGGAAGGCCGACGTGAGGTTGGTATCGAGCACCTGATGCCACTCGGCCAGGCTCAGCTCGTGCGCCGGCTTGCGGATGTTCGTGCCGGCATTGTTGACCAGGATGTCGATCCGCCCGCACTGCTCGCGGCCGGCGCGCACCAGCGCCGTCACCGACGCCTCGTCGCTGACGTCCACCGGGATCGCCAGCGCCGCTGGGCCCAGGCGGCTCAGTTCGGCCACTGCGACCCGCGACTTGTCCTGATCCCGCGCCGCCACGACGACGCGCGCGCCGGCTGCGGCCAGACCGCGCGCCATGCCCAGGCCGATTCCGCCGTTGCCCCCGGTGACCACCGCGACTCTGCCCTTGAGATCGAACACCTCCCGTCCTCCTCCAGTGAAGCCGAGTGCCATGTAACATCTACAGGATTCGCCGTCGATTTGCAGGTTTTCCAATGCCGCGCCGCCGACACCGAGCGCGGTTTCGTGGGTTTAGCGAGCATGGGCGCGTGGCACGCTCTCTGCAAAACGACGCCCGGCATGAATATGATTCAGCACCGCCCTGTCGACACTCATGCGGCTCGCCACCTCTGGGGTGTTGTCCTCGGCGGCGGCATGGAAGCGCGACACCGAAGCGATGGCTCGTGGAGCCGTGCGGCCTCGTGTCCGACCCTGCTGATGCGCACGCTCGAGCGTGCCGCGCGGTTGATTCCCGCCGAGCGACTCGTGACCGTTCTCACTCGCGGACAGACCGTATCCTACAGCACCGCGCCCGGCGAGCTGTCCGAGATCAACCGTGTCGTGCAGCCTGCGTGGCGCGGCACAGCCGCCGAGGCCTACTTGCCGGTGCTGAAGATCGCCGCTACGGATCCAGAGGCGGTGGTCGCGCTGTTTCCGGGCAGTTACACCACGGACGGCGAGGGGCGCCTGATGAGCCACGTGAGTAAGGCCGTGGCCGCGGTGGCGATCCGCCCCGACTTGCCGATCGTGCTGGGGGCCTCTCCGCCCGGCCCTGACCCGGCGTCGGCCTGGATCGAGCCTGGCCCCCCCATCGACGACCTGGAGCGTTATGCCGTCCGCGCCGTGCGGCGCTTCCTGCCCCGGCCCTCCGCGGCGGAGCTCGTGGCCCTCTGGGAGGGCGACGGCCTGGTGAACACCCGCGTCGTGATCGCCAAGGCCCGAACCCTGATCAGGCTGGGCCACCGTTACCTGCCCGACGTCCTGGAGACGTTCGAGCCGCTGGAGACGACCTTCAGCACGCCCGAGGAAGGGCTACTCTGCGAGGCCGTGTACGAGCAGATGCCGTATGCCTCTATCACGCACGCGCTGTTCGCCCGCACGGACGACGTGGCGGTGCTCCCGGCGACTCAGGTCAGGATGTGGCTCGACCAGCCGGCGGCCGTTCCTGCACTGGCCTCCTAGCCAGCCGCGGGCAGTAGAAGCGAAACCTCGGCGCCGCCTTCGGAAGGGTTGCCGAACACGAGGGCGCCGCCGTGAAGCCGCGCGACCCGCTCCGCCGTGACCAGCCCCAGCGTTGGCCGGCCGCTGCTCGCCGACACGGCGAGCCGGATCAGGGCGCGCGGGTTGGTCGTCCGTAAGCCGACGCCCCAGTCCCGCACGACGAGCGCCACCCGCCCCTCACCGACGGGCCGGAAGCTCACCTCCGGTGGCCGCCGGCCGGGGCCGGCCGCCTCCGTGGCAGCCAGGGCATTGCGGATGAGATGACTGACGGCCGAAGCCAGGAGCAACTCGTCGCCGAGGACCGTGGGCCAGGTTCCTTCGACGACGCTCACCCGCCCGGGGTGCCCCGCGTCCACCACCCGCCGGACCAGCCCGCCCAGGTCCAGGCGCGCCGGTGGCCGGAGCTCCAGCGCCATGACCGAAAAAGCGGCCGGCAGCAGCGTGGCCAGGCGGCTGGCCTCCTGGTGGATCGCTTCCAGGCTCTGCAGGGCCCCGGCGTCGCCGCGGCTCAGACGCTTGAGGACCTCCAGGTGCATCGTCAGCGCGTTGAGGGGCCCACGGAGATCGTGCAGCAGGCGATCCAGATCGTCGGGAAGCGAGCCCATCAGGTGATGCGCGCCGACTTCACCGCCTGGATGCCGTATTTGGCCAGCTTGTTGTACAGCGTCTTGAGGCTGATGCCGAGCAGGGCCGCGGCCCGGCGCTTGTCCTGATTGGTTTCCTGCAGTGCCCGCAGGATGAGCTCCCGCTCCATCTCGCGAATGGGGACGATTGATCCGCTCGAGGGCGGCCGGGGCGGCTCCGTGCTCCGGAGCACATTGTCGGGCAGATGCTCGGTGCCGATGAGGCCGCTGCCGCCCAGGACCACGGCCCGCTGGATGACGTTGCGGAGCTCACGGACGTTGCCCGGCCAGCTGTAGCGATCCAGCACCTTCTCGGCCTCGGGGGTCAGCCCCCGCACCTGTCGGTTGTCCTGCCGATTGAACTCGTCGATGAAGGTGCGCACCAGCAGCGGGATGTCTTCCTTGCGCTCCCGCAGCGCCGGCAAGCGGATCTGGAAGACGTTGAGGCGATAGAAGAGATCCTCCCGCAGCTGGCCCTGCGCCATGGCCTCCGTAGGCACCCGGTTCGTCGCCGCGATCACCCGGACGTCGACCTGGATCTCCGTCTTCCCGCCCACCCGCCGGAAGTTGCCCTCCTGGAGGACCCGGAGCAGCTTGGCCTGGGTGGAGTTGTCCATCTCGGCGATCTCGTCGAGGAACAGGCTGCCCGTGTCGGCCAGCTCGAAGCACCCCAGGCGCCGCTCGCTGGCGCCCGTGAAGGCACCCCGCTCGTGACCGAACAGCTCGCTCTCGATCAACGTCTCCGGGATGGCCGCGCAGTTGATCGCCACGAAGGGCTTGTTGCGGCGACTGGACAGGTCGTGGATGGTTCGGGCCACCAGCTCCTTGCCGGTACCGCTGTCGCCGAAGACCAGCACCGGCGCCGTGCTGGTGGCGGCCAGCTCGATCCAGCGGTAGACCTCCTGCATGCCCTTGGACTGCCCGACCAGCTGCCCGAAGCTGCCCTTCTGGCGGAGCTGATGGCGCAGGAAGTTCACCTCCCGCGACAGCGACTCCTGCTCGATGGACTTCTCGAGCAGCACCTGCAGCCGGGTGGCGTCGACCGGCTTCGTCAGGTAGTCGAACGCCCCGTGGCGCATCGCTTCCACCGCGCTCTCCACGGTGCCGTGCCCCGTGACCAGCAACACGATCGGCGGCCGCCCGGTCTCCTTGAGCTTCTGGAGCAGGGTGAGCCCATCCATCTCGGGCAGGACGAGGTCGGTCAGGACGACCGCCGGATGCTGGGTCTCGACCAGGTTCAGCGCCTCTTCCCCGGAGGACGCCGTCTCGACCTCGTACCCCCATTGGCCGACGAGGCGGGCCAGACCCTCACGCTCGGCTGGCTCGTCGTCGACGACCAGAACCTTGCCGCTTCTGGTCTGCTCACGTCGCGTCGGGCTCACTGTCTCCCCCACGAGCGGCTGCTGAAAGAGCCGTCGCGGCGCGGGGCCAACGAGACCCCGCGCCGCGACCAACGAGAGCTTCCCCCCGGGCTTATTTGCGTTGGACCTGCAGGTTGTTGACGACGGCCTTGACGCCGCCCGCCTGCCACGCGAGCTGTTCGGCCCGGGTCTTCTGCTCCGGCGTCTCGACAGTACCGTTAAGGTAAACAGTGCCGTTGTTGGTGTCAACGTCGACGCGGGTGAGATTCGCGGCCTTGTCCGCGACCAGCTTGGACTTCACCGACGCCGTGATGCTGGCGTCGTCTATGGTCTGACCCGTCGTCTTCCCGGTCATGGCGCGGCATCCGCTGAGCAGCGACAGGATGACGGCGACCACTGCGAGAGTCTTGAACGCACGTCCCATTGCGATCTCCTACTCTGAGTGAATGTTCACACACATAGCGCGACGATCAGGCCGCCCGCCGGGTGCCTTCCCGGTTGGCCTGGCAGCCCACGCAGCGAATCGCGAACGGCATCACACGCAGCCGGGCCGGAGCGATGGTCTCGCCACAGTCCCGGCAGATGCCATAGCGGCCGGACTCGATGTCTTCCAGCGCGGAGTTGACTTCCTGCAGCTCACGGGCACGCCGGTCGACGACCGCCGCCGTGACCTCGCCGTCGTGGGTCAGCCAGGCGCTTCCGTAAGGATCCTTCAGGACCTCACGGCTGTTGTCGCTATCGCGCGCCGAGCCCATGCTGGACTGGATCGCGTTATTCAACGCCTGCCGTTTCCGCTCCAGGTCACGTTTCACCGTTCGCATCGGTCCGTCCTCCTCCGTCTCCGTGCCACTCTACACAGGCAGGTGCCGTGCCAACCGTACGCGCCCCTGCGTTGTTGCGGATTTTTGGAACACAACGCGGCGCCCCGCCGCTGGCCGCACCCTCGGCCCGTGAAAGTCCTACCATCAAATTAAGGAATAATTTTCAATCGGTCCCCTATCGGCCGCCCATAAGTTCAATCGGCGATGCGCGCGCTGGCATGCCCGCTGCACCGGCAGATCCCCGAGCGATCACGTATCGAGGGAGATCACGGATGAATCACGCCATGGTCATAGATGCCAGGACAGGCTTCCCGGTTGCAGCGCGATGGCTGTTCAAGCGCGACCATCCCCGAGCCATCGACCGATACATCGACTACTTCGGGGGCATCGCCGAGGGCAGAACCGTCGATCCCGGCGGCGAAGCCCTTCTCGAGAGCCTCGAGGAGGTGGGGTCATGAGGATCCCCCGCCTGAGCGCGGTTGCCCTGGCGGCGTGCCTGACCGCGGCATGCGCGGGAGCAACCAGCGCCCCCCAGCCGGCGCCCAGCCCCCGGCCCCAGAGCTCGACCACGAGCCGGCCCCTCGATCAGGCCCAGGCCCAACGGCTGCAGCGTGTGATGGTGCCGCTCATCCGCGCCATGGACAACAAGCGGTCCCTCGACCAGGTCCGAGTGGGCATCGTTGACAATGGCCAGATCAACGCCGCGAACGCGGGCGGGGGTGAGTTCTACGTGACGACCGGTCTGCTGCAGAAGGCCAACGAGGAGCAGCTTCAGGCCATCCTGGCCCACGAGGTGGCCCATGACGACCTGGGTCACGTGGCCAAGGCCCAGGTCCTGGGCACCGGCCTCAACATCGGCGTCATGATCCTCGACCAGCTCTTTCCGGGCAGCGCCGCCATCACGCCGATCGCCGGCCAGCTCATCGCCCGCGGATACAGCCGGAACGAGGAGTACGCCGCCGATCGCCACGGGGTAGAGCTCCTGCGGCGGATCGGCAAGCCCAAGGAGCAGATGATCGAGACCCTGACCTGGCTCCAGGAGACTGCAGGCGCCAGCGGCGAGGGCGGGTTCTTCGCGACTCACCCGGCCACGGGCGACCGGATCGAGGCGTTGCGGCAGATCAACTGACGCCGCGGCTGGCTAGCCGCGGCGTCGCTCCTGGGCGCGCCGCACCCGGGCGCTTCCCAGCAGGGCACCCAGCGATTGCCGGGCGGCGAGGAACCCGGCCAGCGGATCCCCCTGGGCGAGCAGGCGCTGGCGAGCGTTGCGCAGATGGAAATCCTCAGGATAGATGCCCTGCTCGAGCTCCCGCCACTCCAGGGGCGCAGAGATGGCGGCGCCCGCATACTCCCGGACCGAGTACGGGCTCACCAGGGTGGCTCCCCGCCGGTTGCGCAGCACGTCGATCAGGATCTTGCCGCGGCGGCGGGCCCGCCGCATGTCGAAGGTGAAGAGCGAGGGCTCCCGCTGGCGGGCCATGCGGGTGATCACCGAGGCCGCAGTCAGCACCTGATCGTAACTGTACACGGGCTCCAGGGGCACCATGACGTGCAGGCCGCGCCCGCCGGAGGTCTTGACCCAGCTGCGGATCTTGAAGCCGGCCAGAAGGCTCCGCACCAGCATGGCGGCGTTGCGGACCTCGCGAAAGGCGATCTCCGTGGGATCGATGTCGAACAGCATCACGTCGGGACGATCGATGGCCTGCACCGCCGACGCCCAGGGATGAAAGGAGATGTAGCCCAGGTTGACGAGGTAGGCCAGGGCGGCCCGCTCCCGGCCGATGAGATAGTCGGCGTAGCCCTGGGCGGTCTGGTCGCTGCGGATCCGCCGGGTAGTGATCCACGATGGCAGGCCGGGAGGCGCCGCCCGCTGGTAGACGTACTCACCGCTGTCCAGAGCCCGGAGCAGGCTGAATGGCCGGTCGACCAGGAATGGCATGAGGTGGTCGGCCATGTCCAGGTAGTAGCCGAGCAGATCCTCCTTGGTGACTCTGTCTTCCGGCCACAGGAGCGCCTCGGGGTTTGTGAACAGGATCCGACGGCCGTCGATCTCTTCGACACGCGTGCTCATCGCCCCCCCTGCCGCCACCCCTCGCCTGCTCCGGGGACGCCCGAGGAGGGTTCGGCGAGGAATAGGAGCCGACGTGCCTGCATCTGTTGCGTGAAGCAAGCAATTCAATTGCCACGTCTGGCGGGGGGGTGGGAAAACGAGTTCTCAGTGTTACCGGTCGGATCGAGCGCCGGGTCAGCCGAAGTCGTGCGACGGCACGGCGCCGCCGGGTCCCTGCAGGGGCCGGACCCGCCGCGCGCGGACGGAAACGACGCCGTCCTGGGTCTGGAGGATCCCGTCCACGAGAAGGTAGGGCGCGGCGACGAGCACGAGGCGGTGTCGCTCGAACAGTTGCGGGGTCACGATCACGTTGGCGATGCCCGTCTCGTCCTCCAGGGAAAGAAAGACGAATCCCTTGGCGGTGCCCGGGCGTTGCCGCACGATCACGCTGCCGGCCACCCGCACAACACGTCCATGGGCGACCCGGGCCAGGTCGCCGGCCCGGACGATTCCCTGGCGCGCCAGCGTCGAGCGCAGCAGGGCCAGGGGATGGGGCCCGAGGGTCACGCCGGTGCCCGCGTAATCAGCGTCCAGACGCTCGGCCACGCTCATCTCCGGGAGCGGGCTCGGCTCGGTGGACGGCTCGGCGGCTTGCAGCAGCCCCGGAAGCACCGGGCGGGCGGCCTGCCAGAGCGCCGCCCGCCGCGTGCCGTTCAGGGCGTCGAGCGCCCCCGTGGCGGCCAGCGCGGTCAGCTCGTCGCGCTCGAGACCGGCCCGCCGGGCGAGGTCGGCGAGTGAAGCGAATGGGCGCTCGCCGCGCGCCCGGGCGATGGCCCGCCCGGCGCTCTCGCGCAATCCCTTCACGTAGCGGAGGCCTAGTCTGATTTTGAACAGGGCACGGGCACCCGGCCGGGGGAGTCCCGAGGGGGGCGTAGCCCCCTTCGGTTGAAAGTCGCCACGCCCGTGCCCCGCCGCAATCTCACCCGGCGCTGGTTTTCCTGCCCGATCAGAGTCCCGATCATCGGTCTCGGTCTCGATCGCACACAACCAGTCGGAGCGGGTGATGTCGATCGGGTGGATCGTCAGGCCGTGACGCTGGGCGTCTTTGATGATCGTGGCGGCGTGATAGAAGCCCATCGGCTGGTTGTTGAGCAGCGCGGCGTAGAATGCGGCCGGATGGTGAGCCTTGAGATAGGCGCTAGCGTAGGCCAGCAGGGCGAAGCTGGACGCGTGCGAGTTGTGGACCACGAGGTCGTTGGCGAGAAAGTTGTGGTCGCCCTCGATCTCGAGATCATAGGTGGCTCGGACGCCGACCGGCGCGATGGCGACGATCCGATCCCAGCCGAGCGACCCGATCCGCTGATGGCGCGGCCGGCCTGTACCTCCGACCGACGGTAATGTCCGCGCGGCGGCGATATGCTCGCCGATGCCGAGGGTGGCCAGCGGGCGCCATCCGGTCGCGGTGAGCAAAGGATGCTCGGCCGTGGCCATGATCTCTCGGCCCTGCGCGGTACGGAGCCGGTAGACCATCCGGGGCCCGCTCGACCTGGCCTCGAGCACGCGCCGACGGCTCAGACGCAGGCCCGGGGCACAGGCGAGCGTGCTGGCCAGCCGGACTTTGCCGTTCGCGACATCCTCGATCGTGATCCACCGCCCGGTGTCGGCGTCCATCACGCGTGTCCCGCCCGCGACACATTCGGGGAAGCCGTACAGCGCGAACGCCGTGATGGCGTGCGCGATCTGGTCGGCAGCGACGCCGGTGATGCCCCGGGTGGCCATTCCCGCCCGGAGCTTCTGCTCCACCTCGGCCATCCGCCGCTCGCTGCGCTTGAAGCCGAAGGCCCGGCGGAGCTCCTCGGCTTCGGTGCCGGTGAAGCCGGCGGCCACCATGGCCATCCGGAGCAATTGCTCCTGGAAGAGGGGCACGCCCAGCGTGCGCTCGAGGATGGGCTCCAGGCTCGGGTGCGGATAACTGACGGGCTCGCGTCCGCGCCGCCGGCGGATGTAGGGATGCACCATGTCGCCCACGATGGGGCCGGGACGGATGATGGCGACCTGGACGACGAGGTCGTAGAACCGCTCGGGGCTGATGCGGGGAAGCGTGGCCATCTGGGCCCGGCTCTCCACCTGAAAGACGCCGATCGTGTCGGCCCGCTGCAGCATCGCGTAAACGGTGCGATCGTCCGGCGGCAGGTGCCCCAGATCGATGTCGGCGCCGGTTTCCCGCACGATCGCGATCGCCTCCTGGAGCACGGACATCATCCGCAGGCCGAGCAGATCGATCTTGATGATGCCCAGCGCCGCGCAGTCATCCTTGTCCCACTGGATCACGACGCGCCCCGGCATGGTGGCCGGCTCGAGGGGCACCACGTCGTCGAGCCGGCCGGCGGCGATGACCATCCCGCCCGAATGCTGGCCGAGGTGACGGGGCAGATCTTGCAGCCGTGTCCACAGCGCGGCGAAGGCGCGGATCCGCGGATGGCGCGGGTCGCACCCCGCTTCGGCCAGGTGCCGGGTGAGCAGATCGTTGGGGTCCTGATAGCCCCAGTTGGGGGCCAGCCGGGCCAGGCGATCCTGGAACTCGGCCGGCAGCCCCAGGGCCTTGGCCACCTCCCGGGCCGCGCTGCGGCCCCGATAGGTGATCACGTTGGCGGTCATGCCGGCGCCCAGCCGGCCGTAGCGGCGGTACACGTACTGGATCACCGCCTCCCGGCGCTCGACACTGGGCAGATCCATGTCGATGTCGGGCCACTCGCCGCGCGCCTCCGAGAGGAAGCGCTCGAACAGGAGGTCCATGCCGACGGGATCGACGGCGGTGATGCCGAGCGCGTAGCACACGGCGCTGTTGGCCGCCGAGCCCCGCCCCTGCACCAGGATGTCGTGGGTGCGGCAGTACTCGATGATGTCCCAGACGATCAGGAAGTAGCCGGCGAGGTCGAGCCGGCCGATGATGTCGAGCTCGTGATCGACCTGCCGGCGGGCCCGCGCGGCCAGCCGACCGCGGCCGTAGCGCTGCCGGACGCCGGCGTCCACGAGCCGGCGCAAGTGCGCCGGGGCGGTCTCACCGGGCGGCAGCGGAAAGTCGGGGAACCGGTAGCCGAGGTCCTTCAGCGTGAAGCCCAGGCGCAGGGCCAGCTCGCCGCTCTGGTGGACCGCGTCGGGCAGATCCCTGAACACCCGGGTCATCGTGGGCCCATCACGCAGCTCCCGCTCGGCATTGGGGCCCAGGCGCGTGCCGGCGCGGTCGAGATCGACCTTCTCGCGAATACAGGTGAACACGTCAGCGACCGCCCGACCGCCCGGCCGCGCGTAGAGCGGCTGGTTGGCGGCGACGAGGGCCACCCGCGCGCGCCGGGCCAGCGTGACCAGCGCCTCCAGCACGCGCTCCTGGTCCCGATCGAAGTGACGCTGCACCTCCACGAAGCAGTTGGAGCGTCCGAAGATCCCCACGAGCCGGTCGAGCCAGGCCCGCGCCTCCTCCGGGCCACCCGCGGCCAGACGGCGCGCCAGTGGGCCCCGTGCGCCACCGGTGAGACAGACCAGCCCGTCGACGTGGCCGGTCAGGTCGTCCAGCGTGGCCACGGCCTTGCCCTTGGGAGCGCCGAGCTTCGTCCGGGTGATGAGTCGGCAAAGGTTGCGGTAGCCCTCCCGATCCTCCACGAGCAGGGGCAGCCGCGAGCCGTCGTCGAGGGTGAGCTCGCTTCCCACCAGCGGCTTCACGCCCGCTCGCACCGCGGCCTGGTGGAACCGCGCGGCGCCGTAGAGCCCGTCGCGATCCACCAGCGCCAGCGCCGGCATCCCCCGGCGCGCCGCCTCGGCCACGAAGACATCCGGCTGCTCGGCACCCTCGAGAAACGTGAACGCGGACTGCGCGTGCAGTTCGATGAACATTTATAGGGTGCGGGCACCCGGGCTTCGCCACGCCCGTGCCCCGCCGCGATCACCCGCGGTGGTGATTCGGTTGCGCTGCGTGCGTCGCGACATCACAGGGTGCGGGCACCCGGGCTTCGCCACGCCCGCACCCCGCCGCGATCACCCGCCACGGTTGCTCGGTTGCGGGGCGTGCGGCCCGACTTCGGGCGCCACGCCCGTGGCGCGCCGTCAGTCGTAGATGCCATCCAGGACCCAGTGGTTGGCCATGCGATCGAGGGCGAGCCGGCACAGCGTGCCGTCGTCGAGGAGGAGGTCCCACTCGTCGCGAGCCCAGGCGCGGCCGTCCCACCACTCTCCCGAGACTCGCCAGGGCCCGGCGCACGCGACGACACGCCGGCCCACGCCGGCCCACTGCACGGACGCCGGGTGGTCGGCCGCCGCCACCACCTGCACCCTCACTGGTGGACGGATCCGCCGGAGGACCACGCTCGATACCGGCGCGGCGCCGGCGCGATCGCCCTCCTCGGTGGGAACGAAAGGCACCAGCGTGACCGGGTCCGGGTGATGGGAATCGACGAGCCGCGGCGACCCGAAGTTGTCGGGCCCCACCAGCTCGGTCAGATGAGCAACCAGGGCAGCCAGATCGCGCTGGCGCGGCGCCGGGGGCTGTCCTAGCTGTCCTTGCCCGGGCGCGACCGGCACGACGCGGGCGCTCACCGCCACCGCGGTCACCGCCGCCGCGGGTGGCCGCGCGGCGAGCTCGCAGCGGATGAGCGGGACGAGGACCGCGCGCTCACACGCCGGCTGGGCCAGGGCGATCGCGCGCTCGTGCCGCTCGCCTGTGGTGAGCCGGAGGCGGAGATCCAGCCGGTCGGCCCACACGTGGGCGGCGCCCAGGCGAGCGGTGAGCCGTTCGAGCACACGATCCAGCACGACGGCCAGCATCTGGAGATCCTCGATTTCCCAGTCGAGGTCCTGAGCCTCCTCCCAGAACGGTGGGGGGACGTACGGCCGGAACGGATCACGATCGTGCCCGCAAGCGAGATCGTGGAGGCGCAAGCCTTCCTGGCCCAGCCGCTCCGCCAGCCCCGCGCGCGGCAGCGCCGCCAGCTCTCCCAGCGTCCGCACCCCCCAACGCCCCAGGGTCGCCGCGGTGGTCGCCGGCAGGTCGAGGACCGCGAGCGGCGCGGTCGCGAGCACCGCCCGTTCACCGCCGGGCGGCACCACGGCGACCCGGCGGCTCGTGGCCCGCACGGCGACTCCGGCGACCGTTCGGCTGCTCGCGACACCAGCGCGGGCGGCGAGGCCCACCATTCGGGCCTGGCGCACCAGGCGCTCTGCCACGGCGCCGTCGTCACCGAACAGCCGTTGTAGGCCGGCGACATCGGCATGGACGAGCCCGGGAGCGGTGTCTTCCACACGGGGGGACACGGCGAGCGCGGCTTCGACGAGCGCATGCTGCGCCGACACCAGGGTCTCCTCGCCGAGCGCTCGGCAGACGAGGTCGGGGCAGCGTGCACGGGCCTCGCTCTCGGTCATCCTCGGCCGCACGCCGGCCTCGCGGGCGATGGCGTTGGCCTCGACCACCCGCGTCACCGGCGGCGCTCCCCGGACGATCGCCAGGGCGCGCTCGGCCAGCACCGGCTCGCCGCGCTCGGCGGCCGCCGCTGCGAAGAACGGCACCCACACGCAGGCGACGCGGCCGCCCGGCGAGCTCACGCCGTCCACCACCGGGTGACGTCAGAGGGGACGACGCCGCCCAGGGAGCCGCGCCCGCGGAGCAGGCGCACGGCCGTGCCCACGCGGGCCAGGCGCGTCGGCGCGCCGCGCGGACCGCTCCACTCCAGCGACCGCCGGACGGCCTGGACGGCCAGCGCCGCGCCGGGACCGGCGATGCGCCGACTCGCCAGGATGAGCAAGGCCGCGCCCGACCGGCGAACGGCCAGCCGCAGTCGGAATGCGAGCGTGAGAGGCAGGCGCGGCGGACGCTCGCCGACGTCGAGCGCGACGACCGTGAACCCGGGGCACCGCACGAGACGATCAGCCACGCGCAGCGCGACATCGTGACGTCCGCCGCAACGCACCCACAGCAGGCGCCGGAGATTCACCCCGGCGCGCGCGGCGGTCGAGGGATCGAAGGCGTGGTCGGTGTCTACCAGCGCGGCCACCGCCCCGCGCTGCGTGACTTCGCGCAAGCAATCGACGAGCAGGCTCGTGCGTCCGGACGACGGCGCACCGACGATCTCCGTGATCTCGCCCGGCACGATCATGCCCATTACTTATCACGTGTTGAGCCTATGACAAGGAGCCAGATATTGGTGCTCTGGCGGCGGTCACCACCAGATAAAGTGGGATCGCGGCGCACGATCCGGTTGCGATCGAAACTGGCACAGAATCCACCGATGTGGCCCCGCGCTTGCACCTTGCCTGGCACAGAAAGCGACAGCGAGGAAACTCGAGAAGCGAAAATGGCCAGGCAAATCGGGTATGCGGTGGTCGGGCTCGGCAACACCGCGCGTACAGCGATCTTGCCTGCATTCGCGCGCAGCACCGAGCATTCTCGCCTCGCCGCGGTGATCTCCGGCGATCGCGCCAAGGCCCAGCTGGTGGCCCAGCAGTATCATGCTGCCGCCTACCATTACGAGGAGCTGCGCCAGTGCCTGCAGCGCGAGGATGTGAACGTCCTGTACATAGCCCTGCCGAACTCGATGCACTCCGACTACGCGGTGGAGGCGGCCCGCGCCGGCGTCCACGTCCTCTGCGAGCCCCCCATGGCGGTGACCGCCGACGAGTGCCGCCGCATGATCCGCACCTGCCAGACGAACCGCGTCAAACTGATGATCGCCTACCGGTTGCGGTTCCGGCCTTCCGTCCTCGAGGCCCTGGCCCTGGTGCGGGGCGGGCACATCGGGTTACCCAAGACCTTGAGCTCGGACCTGACCACGCGCGTGGAGGCCCCGGATAGCATCCGCCTGCAGCGGCGGCTGGGCGGTGGCACCGTCTACCACCTGGGAGTAGAGTGCATCCACGCCGCGCGCAGCGTGTTCGGCGCCGATCCCGCGCAGGTCATGGCCATGACGGCCAGGACGAGCCGTCGTTACGGCGGCGACGTCGACGAGAGCGCGGTGGCGCTGATCCGGTTCCCCGACGAGCGCCTGACCCACTTCCACGCGAGCTTCGGAGAGGAGCCGTCGTCCGGCTTCACCATCTTCGGAGAAGACGGCTGGATCCACGTGGCCAACGCCTACGAGCCGCAGGCCTCCGGCCACCTCATCTTGCTGCAGCGGGAGCAGCGGCAGGAGACCTCCTTCGAGCCGACGGACGAGTACGCGGCAGTGCTCAGCCACTTCTCCACGGCCGTGCGGGAAGAGCGCGTGCCCGAGCCCACCGGTGTCGAGGGGCTTCAAGACGTCCGCGTCATCGAGGCGATCTACCGCTCGGCGCGGGACGGCCGGCCGGTGACCCTGCCGCGGCTGGCCCGCATGGCGGCGCCGGGAGCGGAGCAGGAGGCCGTCCGGTCCCCCGGCCAGCGCCAACAGGCGAGCTGAACTGCCTGGCACGTCCGTTGCGTTCTCTACATACCGGAAGTCCGCGAAGGACATGACAGGCACGAGAAGAAGGAGGTCACACATGGACAGGTGGAGTGTACTGGCGCTCGCCCTAGCGGTCGCCATGCTCACTGGTCCCGCGCTCGCGCAGACCACGGGCGGCGGGACGTCCCAGACGCCGATGGCACCCAGCACGTCGGGTGGCGAGGCCGCCAAGCCGGACGCCATGAAGTCGGATCCCTCCAAGGCCGGCCGGGCCGCACGCACCGGCAACCGCGAGCAGGTGAAGGCTGCACAGGAGGCGCTCAAGCAGAAGGGCTTCGACCCCGGCGCGGCCGACGGGATGATGGGCCCCAAGACCCAGGCGGCCCTGAAAGAGTTCCAAAAGTCCGAACAGCTGAACGAAACGGGCCGTCTCGACGCCGAGACGATGGCCAAGCTGGGCGTGCAGGCCAAGGCCGACGGCGCGAGCCCGTCCGCGTCGCCGACCACCAGCCCGACCAAGGGCCGGTAGTTCTCGCCGCTTCAGGGCGCCGGGCGGCGGCCCGGCCGGGCTGTCCGGTCAACCGCCGCCCCGCGCTCCTGGCACAATGATCATCGTGCGCAGCCTCCGATTGCTCTACCTCCTGCCCCTGCTCATCCTCCTGGCGGCGGGATGCGCGACGCGCGTCCATCCCCACGTGGTGCTGCCGCCGCTGCAGCTTGGTGAGCCGTCGTTCTTCCCGACGCTCGAGGCCTACTCCGCCGCGCCCATCGTGAGCGGCAACGCCGTCGACGTGCTCCTGAACGGGGACGACATCTTCTCGGCGATGTTCGAGGCGATCGGCTCGGCCCGGCAAACGATCACGTACGCCCAGTACTACTACGAGGACGGCGAGATCGCGCGAGCCCTGGCCGAAGTCCTGGCCGAGCGGGCCCGGGCCGGCGTGGGCGTCAATGTCCTGCTCGATGCGTTCGGCGCGGCGGGCATGCCCGGCGAATACGTCGACCTGATGAAGCGATCCGGATGCCACGTCGCCTACTTTCGGCTGCCCAAGCCCTGGCAGATCTGGCGCGCCAACAACCGGAACCACCGGCGGGTGCTGGTCGTCGACGGCAAGGTCGGCTTCACCGGCGGCTCGGGTGTCAGCGACAAGTGGCTCGGCGACGGAAAGCTGGCCAGCTTCTGGCGGGAGACCGACGTCCGCGTGCGGGGTCCCGTCGTCGAGTTCCTGCAGGGGGCATTCGCCGAGAACTGGCTGGAGGCCACCGGCATCGTGCTAGGAGGGGAAGCTTACTTCCCCCGCCCGGTGCAGCCGGTGGGCAACGTGTACGCTCAGATCGTGCGCAGCTCGCCGGCCGCCGGCACCTACGCCATCTATACGACGCTCCTGCTGGCCATCTCGGCGGCCCGCCGCTCGATCTTCATCACCAACCCATACTTCGTCCCCGACGACGCCATGGAGGAGGCCCTGGCGGCCGCGGTGAAGCGCGGCGTCCGTGTGGTGGTGCTCGTGCCGGGGCGCATCGATCACAACCTGGTCCGCCAGGCCAGTCGGAGCGGATACGGTCGGATGCTCAAGGCCGGCGTGGAGATTTACGAGTACCGGGCGGCGCTCCTGCACGCAAAGACCATGGTCGTGGACGGCGTGTTCGCCACGATCGGCAGCACGAACCTGGACAACCGCTCGTTCGCGCTCAACGACGAGCTGAACGTCGTCACCTACAGCCGTGCGGTGGGCCGCCGGATGGAGGAGATCTTCGAAGAAGACCTCACCCACGCCAGGAAGGTCGAGTACAGCACCTGGAGTCGCCGGGGGTTCATGGACCGTGTGCTGGAGAAGCTGACGATCCCGATTCGCCACCAGCTGTAGCTGGGTCACCCGGCGGTCGCCGCGACATCTCTTCTTTAGCCTGGAGGGGGCAGCGACTGCCCCCTCCAGCCCCCCCATTCGCGCGAGGCGTCACCCCCGGGCGCTGTGACCGAACGGTGTCGTCCGCGCTTATGCGCGGCGGCTGGAGAACGCGAGGCGGTAGAGCGCCAGCACGATGACGGCGCCGATCACGGCCATGATGAACCCGGCCGTCTCGCCCTCCCGGTACAGCCCCATCACCCGACCCACCCACCCGCCGAGCAGGGCGCCGACGATCCCGAGGACGATCGTGATGATGATCCCGCCGGGATCGCGCCCCGGCATGATGAACTTGGCGACGATGCCGACGACGAGGCCGAACAGAATCCACAGGATGATGTCCATCGCGAACTCCTTCCCGGGTGGAAATTACACCGACGGACATCGGCGTGCACAGCGGATGCCACCGTGCATTGTTGTAAAACTTACTCGTCTCGTCGTTGCCAGGCGGCTACGATCCCCCGTGCGCTGAAGGCGGTCAGGCCGATCAGAGGGATGGAGAGGACGGCCGGCAAGACGGCGTCCTCGAAGGGCAGCGTCATGGCGGCCCGGAAGACTTCCACCCCGAGAACATTGCAGACGAGAAAGAACGCAGCCCACAGTCCGATACGCATCAGGGCGTGACCTCCACCGTTGACGACGTCGGGTTCGAGACCGCCCCGCATCCTACGCCGCATAACGGGAGACGTGTAGGAAAATTCTTGGGTGACGGTTGGCACGGCCTTCGCTAGAGCCAGGGGCATGAGCTACTGCGCCGCGTGTGGGCTGCAACTGACCGGAGAGACGTCGCTCTGTCCGCATCATCACTGCGTCTACGGCGATGACTGGGCCGCGGCCAACCGGATCATGTGCGATTTCTTCCACCGAGGGAAGATCCCGCCGCGCCTGACCCGGCCCCAGCGCGAGGACGACTTCTGGCACGCCGCCGAAGCGGCCTGAGGCGCTAGCCGGCGACCGCCATTCGGCCCGGCGGCGACACCGGGGCGTAGAACGAAGGCTCACGGGCGCCGTCCAGGCATTGCCGGGTGAAGGCGATCAGGTGGTGGCTGACGACGGCGGTCTGGATGACCTGCTCGATGTCGCCACGACGGAGCAGCGGCGCGGCGAAGCGCCAGAATGTTCTTCGGTAGTCGCCGCGGACGCCGACCCGCCAGATCACCCGCCCCAGCACTCCGAGGCCCATGACCAGGTTGCGCCAGGAGCCACGGTGCGGGCTGGGCGGAAAGGCGATCCGGTTCGGGAAGGTATGGGCGACGTTGTGGGCGAACCGCGCATACACGGCGTCGGGCTCGTACACCGTCTGGATGCAGCGTAGCCAGGTGCCGAGCACGGTATCGTAGGGCAGCTTGAAGACGACGTTCGACTCCCGATCGCCGTCGGCGAGCAGCCGCCCCTCGGCCTGTAGCCGCCCCCACAGCGGGGTCTTGGGCAGGGCGTATAGCAAATTGATGGTGAGCACGGGGATGTGGGAGGCGCGCACGAACTCGATGAGGTGATCGGCCGTCTGGGGGGTGTCCGTGTCCAGGCCGATGATGATCCCCGACACGACCTCCAGGCCGTACCCGTTGAGCTTGGCCACCGCCTCCAGGATGGGCATGCGAAGGTTCTGATCCTTGGACATGAAGCGCAGCGCCGCCACCTCCGGCGTCTCGATGCCGCAAAAGACCGTGATGAACCCCGCCTCCCGCATGAGCGCCAGCACCCGATCGTTCTTGGCGATGTTCAGCGTCGCCTCGCACGCGAAGCGCACCGGGTAACGGTTGCGCTGCTGCCAGGCCACCAGGTGCGGCAAGAGCTCCTGGGTGGCCCGCTGGTTGGCGATGAAGTTGTCGTCGACGAAATAGACGGCGGTGGCGCCGCCGGCCACGAGCTGGTCCAGTTCGGCCAGGACCTGCTCGGGCTTCTTCAGTCGGGGGTTCCGTCCGTACAGGGCGGGGATATCACAGAACTCGCACGTGTAGGGACAGCCGCTGGAGAACTGGATGCTGGCGATGAAGTACCGCTGCACGGCGATACGGTCGTAGGCCGGGATCGGGAAGTCGGCGAGGGGCAGCCGCTCGCCGGTCTCGAAGCGCAGCTGGTGCTCGGGGCGGCCCCGGCTGCGGTCGATCCACTCGATCACCCGGTCGGTGGCGTCCCCGAGCTCTCCCAGATGCACGAGGTCGGCGTCGGGGTAGAACTCGGGACAGCTCGAGACCGACGGGCCACCCAGCACCACCGGCCGTCCCATCGCGTGGGCGCGAACGATGATGTCCTCGATGGCCCTGCGCTGGACGTGCATGCCGGACACCAGCACGGCGTCGGCCCAGCGGAAATCACGCGCGGCCGCCGGGGCCGCGTTCTCGTCGATGAAGCGGACCTCCCACGTGGCCGGCAGGTAGCTGGCCACCACCAGCAAGCCCTGGGGCGGCATGAACGCCCGGACCCGACGCCCGAAAAAGGGATAGGAGTGATGAAACGTTCCGAAGGACGGAGCGTAGCGCGGGGAAACACAGAGGAGGCGCCGGCGCGTGAGCGGGACGTAGCGCGTCCGCATATGGGCCTGGCAAGCATAACCCATTCACCGCCCCGACGCTCAGCACCGCGCGCGTGGGAAAATGGCTGGACGATCGGCTAGAATTCGGCGCGGAGGACGGCATGGATCTGCGCTCGGTGAAGGCGGTGGTGACCGGAGGCGCCTCCGGGCTCGGACGGGCGACCGCGGCCCGCCTGACCGCCGCCGGCGGCGGCGTGGGCCTGCTGGATCTGCCGACGTCGTCCGGAGCCGCCGTGGCCGGCGCGCTGGGAGCGCGAACGCTGTTCGCGCCGGCCGACGTCACCCGGGCCGAGCAGGTCGAGGCGGCTCTGGAGACGGCGCGGGCGCGCTTCGGCGGCCTCAACGCCCTCGTCAACTGCGCAGGCATCGGGACGGCCATGAAGACGCTGGGCAAGTCGGGACCGGCCAACCTCGAGGCCTTCACGCGCGTCATCCAGGTCAACCTGATCGGCACCTTCAACTGCATCCGGCTCGCCGCCGCGGTCATGGCGCGCAACGAGCCGTCGCCGGACGGTGAGCGCGGTGTGATCGTGAACACCGCGTCGGTCGCCGCCTTCGACGGGCAGATCGGGCAGGCGGCCTATTCGGCCTCCAAGGGCGGCATCGTCGGCATGACGCTGCCCATCGCGCGCGACCTGGCCGAGGCGGGGATCCGGGTCGTCACCATCGCGCCCGGCATCTTCGACACCCCCCTGCTGGGCACGCTGCCCGAGCCGGTGAGAGCCTCACTGGCCCGTCAGGTTCCCTTTCCGCAGCGCCTGGGCCAGCCGGATGAGTACGCCGCTCTCGTCGGGCACATCATCGAGAACGTGATGCTCAACGGCGAGACGATCCGGCTCGACGGCGCCATCCGCATGGCTCCCCGGTAGTAGAGCACGAGACTCCGCGCGCGAATGATCGCGACGCAGATCGCGTGACCGAGCGACCGCGCGCGCGGTTCCGGCGGGGCACGGGCGTGGCGACAGCCCGGGTGCCCGTGCCCTGTTGATGAAACATTCCCGGACGGTCGCCGAGGTCCGTTCGCCGCTCTCGGGGCGGATCCGCGTCGTCGAGGACCGGGCCGAGCGGCGGCTGATCGTGGCCGGGGACACGCTGTCCGTCTACCCGCTGAACGGCGACTGGTCCCGCCTGGACCGCGAGTACTGGGCGCGAGCGGTGGCGGGCGTCCCGCGACGCCGGCAGTCCACCGCGCTGCTGGTCGGCCTGGGGGGAGGCACGCAGGTGCATCTGCTGGCCGAACGTATCCGGCCGCGGCTCATCAGCGTGATCGAGCGAGACCCCACGATCATCCGGCTGGCCACCCGCTGGTTCGGGCTCGATGCGCGAGAGGGTCTGGAGTTCCTGTGCGGCGAAGCCGAACGCGTCGTCCCCTGGCTGGCCTCCACGCGGCGGCGCTTCCACTTCATCATGGAGGATGCCGCCTACGCCGGCGACGTCGCCGAGGCCCTGCCGCTGGCCCTCGGCCTGGCCGGTCTGGTCGCTCCCGATGGGCTGCTGGTGATCAACCGGCACCGGCGCCGCGGGGTGGACCGGCTGGCCGCGGCCCTGCGGCCGCTGTTCGCCGCGGTCACTCTCCGGCGCGTGCGTAGCGAGGGCGAGAACGTCCTCGTGTCTTGCGCGCGCCCGCGACGGCGTCAGCCGGCGGGCAGGCGCTTGTGACGCAGCCGATGCGGCCGCTCTGCTTCTGCGCCGAGCCGGCGGCGTCGGTCGGCTTCGTAGTCCGAGTAGTTGCCCTCCACCCACACGACCCGGCCTTCGTCTTCGAACGCCAGGATGTGGGTGGCGATGCGATCGAGGAACCAGCGGTCATGGCTGATCATGACGGCGCAGCCGGCGAACTCCAGGAGCGCCTCTTCCAGCGCGCGCAACGTGTCGACGTCGAGGTCGTTGGTGGGCTCGTCGAGGAGCAGGACGTTGGCACCGCTCTTGAGCACCGTGGCCAGGTGCAAGCGGTTGCGCTCGCCGCCCGAGAGATCCCCGACCCGTTTCTGCTGGTCGGGGCCCTTGAAGTTGAAGGAGGCGACGTAGGCGCGGGACGCCACACGGCGCCCGCCGAACGCGAGTTGCTCCTCGCCGCCCGAGATCTGCTCCCACACGGTCTTGGCGGGATCCAGCGCCTCCCGGCTCTGGTCGACGTAGGCCAGCTGCACCGACTCCCCCACCCGCAGCGTGCCGGCGTCCGGTTTCTCCTGGCCGACGATGAGGCGGAACAGCGTGGTCTTGCCCGCGCCATTGGGACCGATCACGCCGACGATGCCGCCCCGCGGCAGGCTGAACGACAGGTCGTCGATGAGCACGCGCTCGCCGTAGGCCTTGCTGACGTGCTGGGCCTCGATCACCAGGTCGCCCAGCCGGGGGCCTGACGGGATGGCGATCTGCAGCGCTTCGGTCCGGCGCTCCAGAGGCTCGTTCAGCATCGCCTCGTAGGCCTGCAGCCGCGCCCGGGACTTGGCCTGGCGCGCGCGCGGCGCCATCCGCACCCATTCCAGCTCCCGCTCGAGGGTGCGCTGCCGGGCGAGGTCCGCCTTCTCTTCTTGCTCGAGGCGCTGGCGCTTCTGCTCCAGCCACGACGAGTAGTTGCCCTCCCAGGGGATGCCGGCCCCTCGGTCCAGCTCCAGGATCCAGCCGGCCACATTGTCGAGGAAGTACCGGTCGTGGGTGACCGCCACGATGGTGCCGGCGTAGTCCTTGAGATAGCGCTCCAGCCAGGCCACCGATTCGGCGTCCAGATGGTTGGTGGGCTCGTCCAGCAGGAGCATGTCCGGGCGGGAGAGGAGCAGCCGGCACAGCGCGACGCGGCGGCGCTCGCCTCCCGAGATCGTGCTGACGTCCAAGTCTGGCGCTGGCGCGCGGAGCGCGTCCATGGCGAGCTCCACCGTGTGGTCCAGGTCCCAGGCATTGGCCGCGTCGATCCGATCCTGGAGCCGGGCCTGCTCCTCCAGGAGCTTCTCCATCGCCTCGCCGTCCAGCGGCTCGGCCAGGCGGGCGCTGACGTCCTCGAAGCGGTCGAGCAGCGCGCGAATCTCGGCCACCCCTTCCTCGACGTTGCCGCGGACGTCCTTGCTGGCGTCGAGCTGGGGCTCCTGGGGAAGATAGCCGATACGCAGACCTTTGGCCGGGAAGGCCTCGCCCAGGAAATCGCGGTCGACGCCGGCCATGATGCGGAGCAACGTCGACTTGCCGCTGCCGTTGGCGCCGATCACGCCGATCTTGGCGCCGTGGAAGAAGCTGAGCCAGATGCCGCGCAGGATCTCGCGCTTGGGCGGGACGACCTTGCGCAGATCCTTCATGACGAACGCGTACTCGCCGGCCACCTAGCCTCCCGCCACGAGGCGCCGATGCTCGGGCATCATACAGCGGTCCTGCACGACGCGAATGCCCGCGCGGGCCAGAAGCTCGGCGGCGCGGTCGTTGCGGATCCCGAGCTGGAACCACACCACCCGGGGCCGCCAGGGCAAGGCCAGGATCTCGCGGGCGTGCGCGGGCAAATGCTCGGACCGCCGGAAGACCTCGATGAGATCCACCGGTTGCTCGAGATCGCCCAGCGTCGGCACGACGGGACGGCCGAACAGCGCCCGTCCGGCGAGGGTCGGATTCACGGGGACGATGCGATAGCCCCGAGCGGCAAGGTACGCCGGCACATAGTGAGCGGGCTCGTCCGCCTGGGCCTTGGCGCCCAGCACAGCGACGGTCTTCACCTCGCCCAAGATGGCGCGCAACCCCTCATCCGTCGTCACCACGTTCCCCGTCCAGTCCGCCACGCCACCGATTCTAGCCCCACGCCGGGCCGAGCGCGCGTTCAGCCTCTGCTCGCGCCGTGCGACGACCCAACAATTCATGAACACCCACGCAGGCCCGGGCGGGCGGCGCTACACGATCGCGCGGAGGATCTGCGCGCCGAGCGCCTCGACGCGCCAGCGACGGACGCCCGGAACGCGCGCCAGGGCGTCGCCGCTGCGCGGTCCGGCCTCGGCGATGGGACGGATCAGACGATTGGGCAGCAGAACGCCCGGGTCGAGACCGAGCTGAGGGGCCGCCGTCACGCGCCAGGCCCGAAGCGCTTCGATCCGGCGCCGTACGCCGGCGGGAACCCCCGGCAGCCGAGGCGGGGGGGTCGTCGAGGGCAGCGCGCTCTCGGGCAGGGCCAGGGCAGCGGCGACCGCATCGACGATCGCCTGCCCCCAGCGATTCACCACGCGCTCCGTGCAGCCGGGCACGCTCGCCAGCGCCGACAGGGTCATGGGGGAGGCCTGGGCGATGGCGACCAGACTCGCCTCGGGCAGGATCTTAAACGGCGGCCGATCGGCGGCCAGGGACAGGCGCTCACGCAGCTCGTACAGCGCCCGGAGGACGGCCTGGCCCCGCGGGCTGAGGTCGCGGGCCCCCTTGAGGCGCAGGAAGGCCTGGGGATCGGGCACCCGCTCGGGGGCGGGCTCGGCAGCCAGCGCCGCGCATTCTTCTTCCACCCAGGCCAGCCGTCCCACTCGCCGCAGCTCCTCGGTCAGGCGGTCTTTGAGCGCCAGGAGATGCTCGACGTCGGCGACGGCGTAGCGCTCCTGCGCCTCGCTGAGCGGCCGGACCGACCAGTCGTCCTTCTGTCGCGATGGCGGCAGCTCGACGCCCAGATACTGCCCTAACAGGACGTCGAGCCCGAGCGCTCGGACCCCCAGGAACCTGGCGGCCAGCGAGGTGTCGAAGACGGCGGCGAAAGAAAATCCGAAGCGGCTCTTGAGGTGAACCAGGTCGTTGTCCCCGGCATGGAGCACGACCAGCGGGCGCGGAGCGGCGAACACGGGGGCCAGCGGCGCGAGATCGGTGAGGGCCAGGGGATCGACCAGCCAGGCTGCCCCGGTGCGGTCGGCGACCTGGATCAGCGCCAGGCGCTCGGGATAGTGGTAGAGGCTGTCGGCTTCGGTGTCGACGGAGATCTCCCCGACCTCACCCAGGCGGTCAGCCAGCTGGATGAGGTCGGGCTCGGTACGGACCCAGCGGAGAACGGCTATGCGCGACCTCCCCGGTGATTGTGCCCGCCCCGTGGGACGCGGTCAACGCCGGGCCTGTGGCGAGATCAGCTCAGCGGCGGCGGCCGGTCCAGGAGCGGTCGGACCACCGAGACCAGGTGAGCCTCTTCCACGGGCTTGCGCAGGAATGCCATGACGCCCGCCGCCTCGGCGACAAGCAGAGCCTCGGGCCCGTCGACGCCGGGGACGAGCGCGACGATGGGCACCGTGGCGCCGGCGGCGAGCGTGCGCAGACGCCGGGTGAATCCGAGCGCCCCGCTGCCCCGGAGCGCCAGGTCGACGAGCACCACGCTGGGCCACGTACGGCGGGCCAGCTCGATCCCGGTCTCGGCGGACTCGGTCATGAGAACCCGCGCCTCGGGAAAGAGATCGGCGAGCTGATCGCCCAGCGTCCGCCGCACCTCGGGATCGGCCTCCACCAGCAGGATCGACCGCATGCCCGGAGTGTACCTCCGGCCGGAAGGCCGGCCGGGGCCTCAGGCGCCCGGTGCCAGCTCCGTCTCGGCGAGCCAGTCGGGAAGGCGGCCGGTGCGGCGCAAGCAGTCCAGCACTCTGGCCGGGCTTCCCAGCTCGCCCCACCCGGTGCCGGCGACCGGCAAGGTCAGGAGCCGGCCCGGAAGGCGAGCCAGGACCTGCTCGGAGAAGCCCAGGGCGGGAGCGTTCGCGTAGACGGCCTCGCTCACCAGGGACTCTCGTGGTCCGCCCAGGGCACGGGCGAGGGTGGTGAAGCGTCGGGTCAGCCCCGGGATCGCCGACCCCAACAGCGCCAGGAACCCCGGCACCGAGCCGACCATGACGAAGCTGTTCCACAGGCATCCACGTCGAAACAGCCTCCGGGCCAGTCCGGCGCCCGGCTTCTCCCAGAAGCGATGGATACGATGGACAGCCGTCCCGTTGACGGGAAGCGGCTTCGGCGCCGGCTGGATCCAGCCGTACTCGGGCTCGGCCCGGGACGGCTGGATGCCCAACACGACGACGTGTTCCGGAAACAACCGGGCCGCCTCGATCGCGTGCTGAACGTGGCGCATGAACGCTCGATCGTCGCTGACCTCGTGATCGGTAGGGAACACGGCCACGGGCACGTCGCCCGCAAGATTGCGCACGGTGAGCACGGCGTAGAGAATCGCGGCGGCGGTCCCGCGGTTGGCCGGCTGCACGACCAGGCGGCCGGGAAGCACGGTAGGACGAGATCGCCGAAGTAATCGGCGTGGTGCCGGGTGACGACCACGACCTGCCGATCGGGCCGGACCGCCAGGGTGACCCGGCGGCGCGTGCGTTCCAGCAGCGTGTCGCCTCCCAGGATGGCGCAAAACTGCTTGGGCCGGCCGTCCCCCGCGATGCGCTCGGTCAGCGGACGCAGCCGCTGTCCGTCGCCGCCGGCGAGCAAGATGGCCCAGGGATCGTGACCATGAGCGAGCACCGCGTCGCAGAGCACGCAACTCCGATGCCGCGCGAATCGCGTGGGTCAGCCGATGCTCCGACCGCCCGTGGGAAACGAACTGCCCAGGCTGGGGAGAAACATCGTCGCGTCGGGCCCCCACGCGCGTGGTAGGATGCAGCCCGCCGCGGAGGCGATCATGACGAGGCGTCTGGAAATCGTGCACCACGCCGATCGGCGGACCGACGTGGCGATGCCGTATGCGCCCGGGCTGGTGGTTCGCCGCGGGCGGCTCCTCTTCCTGTCCGGCGTGACCGCGGCGCCGGTCTATCACAGCCACCCGCACCGCGACGAGGAGTTCGACCTGCCCGCCACGATGCACGAGCAGGCCGTCCTCACCATGGAGAACGTCCGCAAGACGCTGGAGGCCGCGGGGGCAGGCCTGAGCGACATCGTCTCGGCGACGCGGTACCTCATCGACGTGAGCGAGCAGGACGACCTCAACCGGGTCTGGGCCAAATACCTGGGCGACCATCTGCCCGCGACCACCACCGTCGAGGTGTCCCGGCTGGCCACTCACGCCCGCTGCAAGGTCGAGATCAGCGTGATCGCCGTCGTCGACGATCGCCCGGCCCGTCGGCGGCGCGGCGGCCGGCGGCGCGCCCCCTCCGGCCGGCGCTGACATGGCCGTCCTGGGCTTCGTCGGGCTGGGCGCGATGGGCAGCCGCATGGCCCAGCGCCTGCTGGCCGCCAAGCACGAGGTGGTGGGCTACAACCGCACCCCGGACAAGGCCCGCAGCCTCGTCGCGGCGGGGCTCCAGCTCGTGCCCACCCCGCGTGCCGCCGCCGAGGCGGCCGAGGTCGTGTTCAGCATGGTCACCGACAACACCGCCCTGCGGGCCGTGGCGCTGGGCGAGCGCGGCATCGTGGCCGGGCTCAAGCCCGATGCCGTGTACGTCGAGATGAGCACGGTGAGTCCGGCCGTCACCCGCGAGATCGGGGAGGCGGTCGCCGCCCGCGGCGCGGTGATGCTGGACGCCCCGGTCTCCGGCAGCACCATCACGCTGGAACGGGGCCAGGCCTCGTTCATGGTCGGCGGCGACCCCAAGGCGCTGGACCGCGTGCGGCCGTACCTGCTCGACATCGGTACCGCTGTCACCCACGTCGGCCCCCTCGGGCTGGCCAAGACCATGAAGGTGGCGACCAATCTCGGGCTCGCCGTCCAGATGCTGGCCTTCAGCGAGGCGGTGTTGCTGGCCGAGAAGTCGGGAATCCCTCGGGACGTCGCGGTGGAGGTGCTGTTCAAGTCGGTGGTCGCCTCGCCGATGGTGAAGTACCGGGGCCCGTTCGTGGTGGGTCAGATGCCGCGGGAGGCGTGGTTTCCTGTCCCCATGATCCAGAAGGACGTGCAACTGGCGCTCGATCAGGGCCGCGCCGTCGGCGTGCCCCTGCCCACGACGGCCCTGACCCAGGAATGGCTCACCATGGCGCGTGGCCTGGGGCTCGGCGACTACGACTTCGGCGTCCTGTTCGACGTGCTGGCCGACCTCAGCGGCCTTCCCCGCAGCGCCAAGCCCTCCGAGCTACCCTAGCTTCTCCCGCAGCCAGTCCGCCACGAGCGGACGGTACTTGTACGGGATGTTGTTGCAGACGTGGTTGCCGTCCGGGTACATGACGAGCTCCGCCTTCGGGGCCTCGGCGGCCAGGCGCTCGGCGTGCTGATAGGGAATCAGCCGGTCCAGCTTGCCGAAGACCACCAGCAGGGGCTGCCTCACCCGGCCGGCGACACCCTCGAGATCCAGGCGCGCGGCCCGGGCCCGCGCGTCGGTCTGGTCGCGGGCGCCCGAGTGATAGGTGAAGGTCTCCCGCGTGATGGGCGGCAGATCGTCCCACAGCGGCGCGAAGCCGTACGGGCCGCCCAGGGCGGCGACCGCCCGCAAGCGGTCCTCGAACGCCGCTGCCCGCGGGGCATAGTACCCGCCCAGGCTCACGCCGGCGGCGCCGATACGCTCGAGGTCCAGGTCGCGACGGCCCTTGACCGCGTCCAGCATGGCGCTGACCGCGACCTCGTAGTCGTGACGGATGTGCGTGCGGTAGCCCGTCTCACCCTGGCCCGGGCCCTCCATCGTGAGCGTGGCCATGCCGCGGGCGAGGAACACGTTCTCCCAGTTGAAGAACTCCTCCTTGGCCGAGTCCAGCCCGGGGATCAGCAGCACGAGAGGGGGCCGCGCGGCAGCGGGCGGGCGGCGAAGGTTGCCGACCATGACGGCGCCGTCGAAGCCGACCTCCAGGCGCTCGGCGCCGGGGTCCAGGTGGCGGTGGGCCGCGTAGAGGCTCGAGACGGCGCGGTCGGCAGCCGCGCGGTGTCGCGCAGGATCGACCATCCACACGAACTTGGCGAAGTGATAGCAGAGCGCAGCCCGGACCCAGGCCTCGCCGGCCGTCCGCGTCCGCCCTCTGACCTCGGCCTCCCGCGCCAGGCCGGCGTGCATGTCCCCGATCTGGCACCACGCCGGCAGCCACTGGTCCCAGCGCTCGAGCCCGGCGGTCGTCGCGACGAAGTCGTTGTAGTCGACGCCCTGGGTGACGAAGCGCGGGGCCCAGTGCTGCAGCGCCGCCTGGATGCGCGCGTCAGGCATCGGCCTCTCCCTGGGCCGCCCGCCAGGGACGGCCGAAGCGGTCTTGATAGACGAAGTCGTCCAGCGGCCGGGGATTCCGGGGCGGGCGTTCCGCGGGCACGCCGAAGGGCATGACGCCGATCAGATCCCACGCTCGGGGACAATCGATGAGCGTCTTCACCTGTTCCTCGACCCAGTGTGTGACCAGAGTCGTCCCCAGGCCCAGTCCGTGGGCCATCACCGCCATGTTCTGAGCGGCCAGGCCGCCGGCGTGCATGTGAGTGGCCTCGCCGTGGATGTGGGGTCCGCCTCTGGTAGGGTCGCTGATGAGCGCGATCGCCAGCGGGACTGCTCGCCAGTCGGGATGCTCGCCGGCGCTGCCGCGGTAGGCCGGCACCCAGTGCGCCGAGATCTCCACGGACTCGCGGGCCAGGTCGCCCAGGCGGGCCAGCCGGGCGCGGTCGCGCAGCAGGACGTAGCGCACCGGCTGGAAGTTGCCCGCCGAGGGCGCCCACTGGCCCGCCCGCAAGATCTCGACGACGCTGGACATCGGCACCGGCTCGTCGCGGAACCGGGTGACCCACCGAACGCCGGTGACCGTCTCCAGCAACTCGGGCACCCGGCCGTCGCTCCCACCGTCGGCGGCCAGCGCGGCCGGGGCGGGGGCGCGGTACCGCTCCTCGGCCACGAGCTCGGCGAGCGGCAGCCGCGTGAGCGAGGCGGCCAGCACTTTGGGGTTGGTGCGGCGCAGATCGGGCCAGCCCACGCCCATCACGCCGATGGTGTCCCAGGAAAAGGGCACGTCGAGCAGCCGCTTGAGCTTCTCCTGAGAGAAGTGGCTGTACATCACCAGCGCCATTCCGTAGGCGCGGGCGGCCAGCGCCAGGTTCTCCGCCGCCGCCGCGGCGGCGAGATGATGATTCCAGTTGTTGTGGATGTGGGTGGGCCCCGCGCCAGGATCCGCGCAGACGGCGATGCAGAAGGGCGTCGCCGTCCAGTGCTGAACGTAGCCGCGCAGACCGGCCGGGCGGAAGAGACCTTCCCAGTGATTGGAGATGGCCTTCGACTCCCGGGTGAGGGCGAACAGCCGGCGCTTGAGGTCGGGATCGTCCAGGACGATGAGGCGCACCGGATCGCTGTCCGCGGCCGTCCAGCCCCAGCGGGCGGCGTCCAGCACGCCGGCCCGCGTGGGGCCGGCGACGGGGCGCCGCAGGAACGTCCGGAAGGTGCGCCGGGTGAGCAGCCCGGCCCGCACGTCGGGCCGGGGGTCCAGCCCGACGTGGGGCGAGGCCAGCAGGAGCGAGGGATCCTCAGGCAAGGTGCTCGGCCATGAAATCCGCGACCAGCGGCCGGTACTTGTAAATGATGTTGTTGCAGACGTGGTTGCCCTCGGGGTAGCACACCCACTGCTTGGGACCCTGGGCGGCCTCGTACGTGCGATACGCCTCGGCGGGCGGGATCAGATTGTCCAGCTCGCCGTGGACGACCAGCAGCGGCGCCGTGATGTTCTTGGCGACGTCGCGGAGCGTGGCCCCCTTCGACTTGAGCCGCACGTCGGCCTCGTCCTTGGCCCCCCAGATGTGACACCACCGCTGCAGATGGAACTCGCTGGCCAGCCGGCGATCCTCCAGGCTGTGCAGGCCGCCGCACGAGGCCGCCGCGCGCAGGCGATGCTCGAAGGCGGCGCAGCGCGGGGCCAGGTAACCGCCCAGGCTCACCCCGCAGATGCCGACGCGGGTGCCGTCGACGTCGGCGCGGGTGAGCAGCCAGTCGATGGCCGCGGTGGCCGTCACCTCGAAGTCCACCCGCATCTTCATGGCAAACCACGTCTCGCCCTGCCCGGGACCGTCGAGCGTCAGGGTCGCCAGGCCTCGGCTCAGGAAGAAGCGCTCGAACGTGGCGTGCTCCTCCTTCGCCGAGTCCAGGCCGGAGAGGAACAGCACGACCGGGGGCCGGGCCACGCCGCGCGGCCGGCGCAGGTAGGCGGGCATGGTGATCCCCTCGAGCGGAACCTGCACGCGCTCGCCGGGGGGATCGAGGGCCGCCAGCGCCCGCCCGTAGCACTCCACGCGCTTGCGGTGGCCGGCCGTGTATTCGTCCAGGTCGTGCACCCAGCAGAAGACGGCGAAGTGATAGGCGATGGCCGCCCGATAGTAGGCCTCGCCCGCGGTGACGGTCCGGCCTCGGCCCGCCGCCTCCAGGGCCAGTTCTTCGTGCTTGCGGCCCAGGCCCATCCACGCGTCGTACCACTGCGCCCACCGCTCCAGCCCCTCGACCGTCCACTGGTAGTCGTTCATGTCGACGCCGTTGTTGACGATGCGGGGCTTCCAGCTCGTGATCACCTGCGTGACGACTGCGTCGGGCATCGCTAGGCTCCTTCGGTCAGAAGTTCGGGACGTCCTGCGTCATTGGCTCCGGCGCAGGCGGGGATCGTAGGCGTCGCGCACGCCGTCGCCGAGCAGGTTCACCCCCAGCACCGTGATGAAGATGGCCAGCCCGGGGAAGACCGACGTCCACCACGACGGCGTCATGTACGGCCGCGCCTCGTTGAGCATCAGCCCCCAGGTCGGGACACTGGGCGGCACCCCGAGGCCGAGGAACGAGAGGGAGGCCTCGATGAGGATGATGGTGGCCAGCGAGAACGTGCTCACCACGCTGAGCGAGGCCACCGTGTTGGGCAGGATGTGTCGCACCAGGATGCGTCCGTGGGAGACGCCCAGGGCCCGGGCCCCCGTCACGAAGTCCCGCTCGCGCAGGGAGAGCACCTCGTTGCGGATCACCCGGCAGTAGTGGATCCACCGGTTCAGGCAGATGACCAGGATCAGGATGATGAGGTTCTGACCGAACAGGGCCATGACGACCAGGGCCAGCAACACGAACGGGATGGTGAGGAAGACCTCCACCATCTTCATGATGACCAGGTCGACTCGCGCCCCGTAGAAGCCGGACAGCAGGCCCAGCGCCGTCCCCACCAGCCCGGAGATGATGAGCGCGATGACACCCACCAGCACCGAGATCCGGGCGCCGTACAACACCCGGCTCAGGATGTCGCGCCCGAGGTGGTCGGTGCCCAGCAGATTGGCCGCGCTGCCCCCGGTCAGCCACGCCGGCGGCGTGAGCCGCCGGGCCAGGTCCTGGGCGGCCGGTGGCGTCGGCGCCACCAGCGGCGCCAGCACGGCGGCGATCAGGACCGCGCCGATCAGGACGCCGCCCACCGCGCAGCGCAGGAGGCCCGGGCGCAGATACCAGGCGGGACGATGACGGACGACGACGTCCTCGGCCCGCCAGGTGGCGACGCCGGCCGTGGTGGTGACGGCGGCGTCGGCGTCAGTCATAGCGCACCCGCGGGTCGATCCAGGCCGCCAGGATGTCCACGGCCGTGTTGACCACGACGACGAGCACGATGAACACCAGGACGATGCCCTGCACGAGCGGGTAGTCGCGGTTGGCCACGGCCTGCACGGCCAGCCGCCCGATCCCCGGCCAGGCGAAGATCGTCTCGATGATGACGGAGCCCGAGAGCAGGAACACGAACAGCAGGCTCCAGGCCCCCAGCATCGGCATGAGGGCGTTCCACACGGCATGCCGGGTGATCACCGCCACCTCGCGCAGACCCTTGGCCCGCGCCGTGCGCACGTAGTCCTCCTGCATGACCTCCAGGAGGTTGGAGCGCATGAGGCGGCTCTGAAAGGCGATGCCCGGCCCCGACAGGGCCGCCGCGGGCAGGATCAGATGTCGGACCGCGTCCCAGAAGGCGGCGCCGTTCAGCGTAAGGGCGCTGTCGAGCAGGTGCAAGCCGGTGATCGGCGTGAGCGACACCGTCTCCGACAGGCGGCCGGCCACGGGCAGCAGCTGCAAGCCACCGCCGATCAGGAGGATCAGGAGCAGCGCGAACCAGAACGCCGGCATGGCGACACCGCAGACCGCCACCGCCATCAGCGCCTGGTCGAGCAGGCTGTGGGCGCGGGCCCCCGCCACGATACCGAGCAGCAACGAGATCACGATGACGAAGAGCAAGGCCAGCCCACCCAGCTCCAGGGTGGCCGGGGCCCGGGCCGCGATGAGGCCAGCCACTGGCTCGTCGAAGTAGAGGGAGCGCCCCAGGTCCCCCCGGACCAGGTTGCCGACGTAAGCCAGGAACTGCACGGTCACCGGCCGGTCCAGCCCCCACTGCCGGCGCGCCTCGGCGCGCTCCGCGTCGGTGGCATCGGGCGGTACCAGCTGGTCCGACGGGTCTCCCGGGGCCAGATGCAACAGGGCGAAGATGAGCACCGTGATGAGGACCACGTTGACCAGGCTGGCCCAGAGCCGGGTGGCGAGGAAGCTCGACATTATTCATCGGAGGGGGCGAGACGCCCCCTCCGATACCTCCCCGATTCGCGCCAGGCGCGACAGCGCGCGTGTCTCACCCGCACCTGTTCTCATCGGAGGGGGCGAGACGCCCCCTCCAATGCCTCCCCGGTTCGCGCGAGCTGCGACCGCGCGCGTGTCTCACCGGCGGATCCGGACCCGCTTACGCGAGGTCCATCTTGCCGAACCAGACGTACTCACCGGCGTTCGGGATCCCGGCCGGGATCACCACGTGCTTGCGCGCCGCTACCGTGTACTGCGGGTTGTAGAGCGGTACCGCCGGGCTTTCCTCCTGGAGCAGCCGCATGAGCTGCCGATTCAGGGTCTGGCGCTTCTTGGCGTCGCCCTCCACTTCCTGCTGGTCGAACAGCGCGTCCGCGGCCGGGATGCTGTGCTTGGAGCGCCGGTCGCGACCCGTCCGGAAGTAGGTCTGGATGAACGCCGAGGCGTCCTCGGCCACGTTGCCGTAGGAGATGAAGTACATCGGCATCTCGCTGGCGAACCACATGCGCCGGAACACGCCGGCCTCCACCGACTTGATGTTCAGGCGCACGCCGATCTTCGCCAGCTGCTCGCCCATGGCCTGGGCCATGGGCCGGTATTCGTTGTAGGAGCCGAAGTCGTAGAAGTCGATGTCGACGCCGTTGGGATAGCCGCCAGCCGCCAGCAGTTTCCTGGCCCGCGCCGGGTCGTAGGGCACCGGCTTGAGGTCCGGGTCGTACGTCATCACCTGGGTCGGCCCCACCATCTGGCTGAGCCGGTAACCGCGTCCCTCAAGCACGGTCTTGAGGATCGTGTCCATGTCGACGCCGGCGTGGATGGCCTGGCGCACTTCTTTCTTCTGGAGCGGCGGCACGATGGGGTTCATGAACAGCATGTGGATGCGGGCGGCCCGCACGGCGTGGAGCCGGATGTCCGGGCTGTTTTCCAGCTTGCCCACGTCGAAGGCGGGCACCTGGGCCACGGCGTCCACCTGGCCGGCCCGCAGGGCGGTGATGCGCGCAGTGGAGTCCTGGATCGGGCGGTAGATGATGCGGTCGATCTTGGCCTTGGGCCCCCAGTAGTCGGGGTTCTTCTCCATCACCAGGCGCTCGTCGCGCGCATACTCCGCGAACCTGTAAGGGCCGGTACCCAGCATCTTCTTGTGCGCCTCGTCGAAGCCGACCTTCTCGCCCAGCGCCCGGCTCATGATGGGTGGCCGGGACTGGAGGTAGGAGAGCAGCCCGGGCACCGGATCGCCGCAATCGCAGACCACCGTGAGCTTGTCGCGAACGGTGATCTTGTCGATCATCACCACGTTGGCTTTCTGGCGGAAGGCGCTCTTCTCCTTGGCCACCGCCTCGAGGGAGTACTTCACGTCCTCGGCGGTCAGCGGCGAGCCGTCGTGGAAGCGCACGCCGTCGCGGACCGTGAAGATCCAGCGGCGGGCCTTGTCCTCCACGGTCCAGGACTCGGCCAGGACCGGCTCGAACACGCGCTTGGCGTAGTCGAAGCGGATGAGCGGCTCCTGGATGTGGTTGTCGAGCGTCTCGAAGACGGCGTGGTTCACGAAGTAAGGATTGAGCTGGCCGATGTCCTCGTTCTTGCCGTACACGAGCTGCTTGCGGCCGGTCTGCGCATGGACCGGGTGCCGCACGGCGAGCACGAGGGCGGCGGCGCCGGCGCCGCGCTCGAGGAACTGGCGCCTGGAGATCCTGGTCGTCATGGCGGTCTCCTCACGCGGTCGACCTTGGTGGGCGACCTGCGAATGGCCCCACTATCACCCGGCGGCGATCTTCGTCAAGTGCGCCCGCTTCAGCGAGGCACCAGCGTGGCCTGCCCGCGGGCGGCATCGACGGTCAGGGTGAACCGGTCGAGGACGTCGCGGCCCAGCAACCCGTCCACTCCGTCGACACCTACGTCGAGCACGATCACGGGGAGCGGTCCCACCCGCGTTCCCGCCAGCTCCAGGCGCTCGACCACTGCCTCGCCGGCAGTCGCGCTGCCGGCCACGCCGAGCACGCGGACGGCCCGCCCCTGCACCGCGGTCAGCCCGGCCCGGGCCAGCGCGTCGGGCGAGATCACCGTGCGGTCGGCGCCGGTGTCGACCATCAGCACCAGCGTGGCCCCGTTGAGCGAGACGGCGACGTTGATGGGGCCGCCCGCCGTGAAGGGAACCGGGGCGCTCTCGACGGGGGGCCCGGACGCGGCCGCCGGTCGCGGCGCCGGGCTGCCGATGTCGGTGGCGGCGTGCCGGTCGGCCGGCGGGATCGTCGCCGGATCGTTCGTGTAGCGCACGACGCCCTGGGCGTCCGTCCACCGATAGAGCTGGGCCGCTGCCGGCCCGGCCCTGGCGGCCAGCAGGATCAGCAGAACTCCGACCAGCAACCGCACGACGCGGGGGCCAGACAGGAACTCAAAGGCCGCACGCACGCTCAGATTGTAATCCCGAACCAGGCGGGTAGCTTCGCGGCTCGCGTCAGCGGACCACGGCGGTCAAGAGGCGGATGGCAGCCCGCTACCGCCCAGCGCCTTCCGAATCGCGCCGATCAGGGACTCCTCATCGAACGGCTTTCGGAGGTACCCGACGGCTCCCGCCCGGCGGGCCCGCTCGCGCGTGGGCGCATCATCGTGGGCGGTGATGAAGACGACAGGGATCTGTGCTCCCGCGGCGACGAGCTGATCGTTCAACTCGAACCCGCTGAGCCCTCCGAGGTGGACATCGAGCACGAGGCAATCGGCGGCGCCGGGGTGCTCGGATTCCAGGAAGTCTTCCGCCGAGGAGAACACCCCCACGGTGAACCCGCTGGCCAGGAGCAGGCGTTGCAGCGCGCGCAGGAGTGAGGCGTCGTCGTCGATCACGTACACCAGGGCTGATCGCCCGGGATCGGACGACGACGCGCGACCGGAGCGGATGTTGGTGGCCACCGGCGGTCTTTCCTTACTCTCGGGTATCCCGAGCCTCGGTACAACCCAACTGTAGGCCTCGCGGTGATCGCCTGGCTATGGGGCTTTCGTCCCATGCGCCCGGGGCAACTCCAGGCGCTGGGCAGCAGGCGGGCCGCCTGAGCGTTGGCGAGGACGGCCGCCAGCGGCTGGTTGATCTCGTGCGTCAGTGACGCCGCCAGCTCGCCGAGCGTGGTGACGCGTAGGGCGTGGCTCAGCGCCTCGCGCTGCCGCCCGGCTTCCTCCTCGCTCTCCAGCACAGCCGTCTCGGCGCGCCGGCGGGGGCCAGGGCGTTCCCGAAGACCTCGGCCTGGAGCTGGAGCCGGTGAACGAGCTCGTCGGGCCACTGGCGCTCGGCGCGGACCGTGCTGAATGCGAGGACGCCCACGGCGGCCGCGCCGACGCGCAAGGGCATCGCCGCGAGGGATCGGGTACCGAGCTCGGCGAACCTGCGGCGGTCACTGTGCGCCTCGACGGGGAGGTCCTCCCGACGCGAGAAGCGGATCACGTCCCCCTGGAGCAGCCTCGACAGCATCCAGGGAAATTCGCTCAACTTGACCGACGTCGGGATCGGCGCGATGTCGGGGGCGGTCGCCGAGTGCATGACCAGGGCGACGTCTCGCTGGACGCCCAGCTCGGCCAGGGCCGCCCGATCGAGTCCGAGATGCGCCACGATACGGGCCAACCCCGCTTCTTCCAGGATGCCTTCAACGAGTTCGGCGTGCGGATCACGGCTCCCGCCTTCGAATCGCAGCCGGATCAGGCGGTCGTCGTCCCCACGTTCAGATGGTTCGCGGCCCCGGCCACGCCCCCCCGGGACGGCCACGAGAGTTCTTCCTCCGGCCCTTACTCGTCCACGGACATCGTCACCGGCTCGCCGCCGCCGTAGAAATACGCGCCGCGTCCAGCGGCGCCGCCGACCACGGCGATGTCGTAACAGGCCGGATCCTCCACGACCGGCAGCGGCAGGGCCGGATGCTCGCGCAGCCAGCCGAGCTCGGGATGGGACACCGCCATCGCCTTGGGCTCCTTGGTGAGCATCAGCGTCCGGAACGGCAGCCGCGCCGCCCGGTAGAGGGCCTCCTGGATCTGGCGACGGCCCCAGCCGGCTTTGGCGAAGACGTGGGCGTGCTCGGGACAGATGAAGAGCGTGTTGTGCTCTTTCTCCTCGGTCTTGTAGCGCGGATCGGCGCGCCGGCCGATGAGCCAGAGGCCGGTGCCGACCTGAGCCACGTTCGCGGCGGCGGTGGCGAAGACCTCGATGAGGGCCTCGGGCGTCGTGGATTGAAAGTCGTGGAGCTCGCACATCCCGTAGACGAAATGCACCGTCACCGTGCTCGCCTCGGTCGGGAAGCCGCGCGCCACGTGGTACGGCTCCCACGGGCTCTCACGCTCGTTCTCGGCGCAGCAGAGGCTGTACTTGAGGGGTGAGCCGATGGTGTCCATGTCGCTCACGCCGACATAGGTGTGGCCCACGTTCATCATGACGAGCCGCACGGCGCGGCCCAGCACGGTGTTGGCGGCCGAGGGCGCGCCGGGGCCCAGGGCGCACATGCCCGCGTTGAGGCCGGCCCGCCGCCCCTGGGGACCGTTGACGAGCACGAGCGGGGCGTGGGGCCCCGTCGACATCGCCTTGTTGCGGATGTACATCTTCGGCTCGGCCAGGCACCGCACGGCCGCGATCAACAACGGCAGGTGCTCGGGCGCGCAGCCGGCCATGACTGAATTGACGGCCAGCTTCTCGACGGTGGCGATCCCGAACCCCGGCTCGAGGACGGCGACCTGGTCGCCGGGGGCGCGCCGGGTGCCCCCGAGCATGGCCGCCACCGCGCGCTCGGTGGGAGCGACCAGCGGGAACCCGTCGGACCAGCCTCGGGACAAGAAATCCCGGTTCATGGCCTCCCACGCGGCCAGGGCGTCCTCGCCTTCGTAGGCTAACCGGGTTTCGGCGGGCTTCCGCTCGACCGCGGCGGGCTCGGCGACGGGCGTGGTGAGGCCGCGCAGCACCTGCTCGAAGGCCGCGTCCACCATCCGGTGGACGGCTTCAGGCGTCTGGTTGGTGAAGGGCAGCGGCACCACGGCCAGCGGCAGCCCGGGCAGCCCCAGCGTCGCCGCCGTGCCGTGGGCGTCGTGGACGAAGTGCTGGGCCGTGAAGATGACGGTCGGGATCCCCCGCCGCTCCAGCTCGATCATGTCGTGGACACCCCACGACGTGCAGGACCCTCAGTCGTTGGTGGTGCCCACCACGGCGTTGACCTCGGCGGCGATGCGGTCGGCGTCCTCGGCGGTGCAGTGGCGCATGAGCCAGCCCACCGAGCCCGTGTAGCGCTTGAACTTCACCCCGGGGAACTTCTCGCCCAGCAGCTGCTCGGTCCGGTCCAGGGCGAAGTCGCCGCCGGCCTTCATGTTCCAGTAGAGCCCGACGGTCACCCCCGTGAAGTCGCGCAACCGCGGCGCCGGCTTCACGGAGAACTCCACCGCCTTCGCCAGGGGACTGAGTATTTCGAGTCGTGCCATGGAGTGCCTCCCTCCTTGGAGCCGACCGGCGCTAAATTAGATAATTACCTTCTTGGCGCGCAGCGCGGCGATCTCGTCCTTCGAGTAGCCGTGCTCGCCCAGCACCTGGTCGGTGTGCTCGCCCTGCAGCGGGGCCGGGCTGCGCACGCCGACGCGCATGCCGGAGAACGTGAGCGGCGTGCTGACTACCGGGATGTCGCCCAGCTTGGGGTGGGCGACGCGGGCGATCAGGCCCGCTGCCGCCGTCTGGGGATCGTCCATGACCTGGTCCACCGTGTTGACCGGCGTGGCCGGCACGCCGGCCGTCTCCAGGAGCTTGAGCAGCGGCTCCCGGTCTTGCCGGGCGATCGCCTCCTCCAGGGCGGACTCCAGCTCGCGCCGATGCTTGACCCGTTCGATGTTGGTCGCGAAGCGGGGGTCCGTCGCCATCGATTCGAGCCCCAGGGCCAGGGCCAGTCGCTGCCAGAAGCGGTCGTTGGCCCCGGCGATGAAGATCCACTGCCCGTCGCGGCACCGGAAGTTGCGATAGGGCGACAGTGAGGGATGCGAGGAGCCCAGCGGTCTGGGCACTGCGCCCGTGAGCAGATAGCCTTCCGCGTGGTAGTTGAGCAGATTCACGGCCGTGGCCAGCAGCGAGCCGTCGACGCGCTGGCCGAGCCCCGTGCGCTCGCGGTGCAGGAGCGCGTTCACGATGCCGTAGGCGCAGAAGATGCCGGTGGTCAGGTCCAGGAAGGACACGCCGCAGCGCACGGGCGAGCCGTCCGGCTCCCCCGTGATCGACATGATGCCGCTGAAGGCTTGCATGAGGGCCTCGTAGCCCGCCCCCTCGGCTCGCGGCCCCGTGCGGCCAAAGGCGGAGATCGAGCAATACACCAGCCGTGGGTTGAGCGCGGCCAGGGTGTCGTAGCCGACGCCGAACGACTCCATGGCGCCGGTCCGGAAATTCTCGATCAGCACGTCGGCCCGTCCAACCAGGCGCTTGAGCACCTCGACACCCTCGGGCGTCTTCAAGTCGAGCGTCATGTCGCGCTTGTTGCGGTTGATGACGAGATAGGCCGCCGACTCCCCCTCCTTGTGCGGTGGCCACGTGCGCGACTCGTCCCCGCTCGCGGTGTCCTCGACCTTGACGACGTCGGCGCCGAGGTCGGCGAGCAGCATGGCGCAGAAGGGACCGGCCAGCACGCGCGAGAGATCGAGCACCCGGACGCCGGTGAGGGACAGGGGGGGAGCGGTCATGTGCGCTACTATAACTCCATGGCCGACCTTCGCGCGGCGCTCGAGCAGCGCATTCTCGTCCTCGACGGGGCCATGGGCACGATGCTCCAGGGCCGCGGGTTGGGGGCGGCCGACTTCGGCGGCGAAGGCTACGAAGGCTGCAACGAATATCTGAATCTCACCCGCCCGGACGTCATTCGCGCGATCCACGCCGCCTACCTCGAAGCCGGCGCCGACGTCGTCTCCACCAACACCTTCGGCTGCGCGCCCTGGGTGCTGGGCGAGTACGGGCTGGCCGAGCGCGTCTGGGACATCACCCGGGCCGGGGCGGTGCTGGCCCGCGAGGCGGCCGGCCGTGGCTTCGTCGTGGGGGCCATGGGGCCGTCGACCCGGTCCATCTCGGTCACCCGCAACGTCACGCTCGACGAGGTGCGTGAGGCCTACGCCCTGCAGGCCCGCGCCCTCATCGACGGCGGCGTTGATGCGCTCCTGCTCGAGACCCAGCAGGACACGCTCAACGTCAAGGCCGCCGCCCTCGGGCTGGGCGAGGCCATGCGCGAGGCCGGCGTGGAGCTACCCGTGCTGGTGAGCGCGACCATCGAGCCGACCGGCACCATGCTGGCGGGCCAGGGCGTGGAGGCGCTCTACGTGGCCCTGCAGCACCTGGGCCTGTTCTGCATCGGGCTGAACTGCGCCACGGGGCCCGAGTTCATGACCGACCACCTGCGCACGCTCTCCCAGATGGCCACCTGCTTCGTGAGCGTGTACCCGAACGCCGGCCTGCCCGACGAGCGCGGACAGTACGGCGAGACGCCGGAGAGCCTGGCCTTCAAGATGCGGCGCTTCGTCGACGAGGGCTGGGTCAACCTGGTGGGCGGCTGCTGCGGCACGACCCCCGCCCACATCCGGGCGCTGGCCGGGCTCGTCCGCGACCGGCCGCCCCGCGTGCCGGCCGCCCGCGAGGTCCGCGCGGTGAGCGGCATCGAGGTGCTCTATCCCACCGAGGACAACCGGCCGATCTTCGTGGGGGAGCGGACCAACGTCATCGGCTCCCGGCGCTTCAAGGAGCTCATCGTCGCCGACCGTGTCGACGAGGCGGCCGAGATCGGCCGGGCCCAGGTGCGCGGTGGCGCCCAGGTGCTCGACGTCTGCCTGGCCAACCCCGACCGCGACGAGGCGGCCGACATGGACCGCTTCATGGCGGCCCTCACCCGCATGGTGAAGGTCCCGCTGATGATCGACTCCACCGACGCCGCCGTGCTCGAGCTGGCCCTCAAGCGCTGCCAGGGCAAGGCCATCGTCAACTCCATCAACCTGGAGGACGGCGAGGAGCGCTTCGCGCGGGTCTGTCCCCTGCTGCGGCGCTACGGCGCCGCCGTCGTGGTGGGCTGCATCGACGAGGACAAGCAGCAGGGTATGGCCGTCACCGCGGCTCGCAAGCTGGCCATCGCGGAGCGCTCCCACGCGTTGCTCTGCCAGAAGTACGGCCTGGCCGCCCGGGACCTGATCTTCGACCCTCTCGTCTTCCCCGTGGGCACGGGCGACCAGAACTACGTGGGCTCGGCCCAGCAGACCATCGAGGGCGTGCGTCTCATCCGGGAGCGGTTCCCCGAGTGCGCCACCATTCTGGGGATCTCCAACGTCTCGTTCGGTTTGCCCCCGGCCGGGCGCGAGGTCCTCAACGCCGTCTTCCTCTACCACTGCACCAAGGCCGGGCTCGACTACGCCATCGTCAACACCGAGCGGCTCGAGCGCTACGCCTCCATCCCCGAGGAGGAGCGGCGGCTCGCCGAGGACCTGCTGTTCAACCGGGGCGCCGATCCGGTGGCAGCGTTCGCCGCGCACTTCCGGGGACGCCAGAAGGCCGCGCCGGTGAAGTCCGCGCTGAGCCTGGACGAGCGTCTGGCCCGCTACATCGTCGAGGGCAGCCGGGACGGGCTCATCGAGGACCTCGAGGCCAAGCGCGCGGAGGCCGCGCCCCTGGACATCATCAACGGCCCCCTGATGCGGGGCATGGACGAGGTCGGCCGCCTCTTCAACGACAACCAGCTCATCGTGGCCGAAGTGCTCCAGTCGGCCGAGGCCATGAAGGCCGCCGTGGCCTACCTCGAGCGGTTCATGGACAAGGCGGAGACGGCCACCCGGGGCGTGTTCCTGTTGGCCACCGTGAAGGGCGACGTGCACGACATCGGCAAGAACCTGGTCGAGATCATCCTGGCCAACAACGGCTATCGGGTGATCAACCTGGGCATCAAGGTGCCGCCCGAGACCTTGATCGCGGCCTGCCACGAGCACAAGCCCGACGCCATCGGGCTCTCCGGGCTGCTGGTGAAATCAGCGCAGCAGATGGTGGTGACCGCCCAGGATTTCCGGGCCGCCGGCATCGACATCCCCTTGTTCGTGGGCGGCGCCGCCCTCACCCGGAAGTTCACGGCCACCCGCATCGCGCCCGAGCACTCGGGCCTGACCCTCTACGCGAAGGACGCGATGGAGGGGCTCGATCTGGCCAACCAGCTCTTCGCCGCCCCGACGCGGGAGGCTCTGATCGCGCGTGTCCGCCGCGAGCAGGCAGCGCTGGGAGGCGACGGGTCCTCCGATACGACGACCGCGGCCCCGGCCACGGCCGCGCCGGCGCGCTCGGCGGTGGAGCCGGTGGAGCCGCCGGTGCCGCCCGACCTGGAGCTCCACGTCCTGCGCGACGTGCCGCTCGCTCACATCTTCCCGTACCTGAACCTCCAGATGCTCTACGGCAAGCACCTGGGGCTGCGGGGCCTGGTGTCGCGGCTGCTGCAGGCCGGGGACGCCAAGGCCCGCGAGATCCACCAGGTGGTGGAGGCGCTCCAGCAGGAAGCCATCCGCGACCGGCTCCTGGTGGCCCACGGCCTCTACCGCTGGTTCCGGGCCCGCGCGGCCGGCGACGCGGTCCTGATCTTCGACGAGGCCGGGCGCGAGCTGGCGCGCTTCGACTTTCCCCGCCAGCCCGACGGCGAGCGGCTGTGCCTGGCCGACTACGTGCGAGACGACCGCGACGACTACCTGGCCGCCTTCGCCGTCACCTGCGGCAGCGGCGTGCGCGAGCGGGCCGAGACGCTCAAGAGCCGCGGCGAATACCTCAAGTCGCACGCCCTGCAGGCCCTGGCCATCGAGAGCGCGGAGGCCTTGGCCGAGATGCTCCACGCCCGCCTGCGCACGTTGTGGGGGTTCCCCGATCCCGCCGACGTGACCGTCGCCGACAAGCTCAAGGGCCAGTACCGCGGCATCCGCGTGTCGTTCGGCTACCCCGCGTGTCCCAACCTGGCCGACCAGGCCACGCTGTGGAGCCTGCTCGAGCCCGAGCAGATCGGGATCAGCCTCACCGAGGGCTTCATGATGGACCCCGAGGCGTCGGTCTCGGCCCTCGTCTTCCACCACCCTCGGGCCCGGTACTTCAAGGCCGGCTGAGCCAGCCGCGCCGCCTCACGCCGCCCGGCGCCGCGCCAGGCGCAGGGGCACGCCGCCGGAGGGGCGCAGCGTGATCGTGGGAAACGGCGTGGGAGCGCATTCCGGCGCCAGCTCCAGCCGGAACCGCCGGGCGACCGTGGCCAGGATCAGCACGGCCTCCATCATGGCGAACCGGTTGCCGATGCAGATCCGCGGGCCGCCGCCGAACGGCAGGTAGGCGAAGCGGGGCAGGCGGTCGGCGAGGCCGTCCAGCCACCGCTCGGGGGCGAAGCGCTCGGGCTCGTCGTAGAAGCGGGGATCGCGGTGCATGACCCAGGGGCTCATGAAGAGCGTCGTTCCCGCCGGGACCGGGTAGCCGCCCAGCTCGCAGTCGGCGACGGCCTCGCGCCCGAACGCGTAGGCGGGCGGAAACAGACGCATCGATTCCAGCACCACCGCTTCGGTGTAGCGCAGCGCCGCCAGGTCGCCGAGCGAGGGCGGGCGGCCGGCCAGCGTCCGCTCGAGCTCGGCCGCCAGCGTGCGGTCGACATCGGGGTGCCGGGCCAGGAGGTACCACGTCCACGACAGGGCGAGCGCCGTCGTCTCGTGCCCGGCCAGCAGGAGCGTGATCGACTCGTCGCGCAGCTGCCGCTCGCTCATCCCGCGGCCGGCCTCGTCGCGGACGCGCATGAGGCCAGCGAGCAGGTCCCCACCGCCGTCGCCGCGAGCGCGATGCTCGGCGATGATCCGGTACACCACGGCTTCGAGACGGGCCACGGCGCGCCGGTAACGCCGGTTGCCCGGGGTGGGAATCCAGTCGGGGATGCCGAACGGGCGGCGGAACCGCGCGGCCACCTCCTGCAGTCCCGTGTCCAGGGCCTCGCCGACCTCGTCCACGTCCGCCGTCACCTCGGCATCGAAGAGCGCCTTGGCCACGATCTCCAGCGTGAGGCGCATCATGTCGGGATGCAGGTCGCGGATCTCTCCCTCGCGCCAGCCCCCCAGCATCCGCTCGGCGCGGTCGACCATGACCTGGCCGTAGGCCTGAATGCGCTCGTGGTGAAAGGCCGGGGCCATCAGCCGGCGCTGGCGGAGCCAGAAGTCGCCTTCGCTCGTCAGCAACCCGCGACCGAAGATGGCCTCCACGTGGCGCCAGAAGAAGGAGTGCTTGACGAAGTTGCGGTGGTCGGTCACCAGGACCGCCTCGACCAGGGCGGGGCTGCTGATGAGATAGGCCAGGCGCCGGCCGAGCCGCATCGAGACCACGTCGCCGTACTGCCGGGCGCAGGCGGTGAAGAAGCCCAGCAGGTCGCGGGCGAACTCGGGCAGGCTGCCGACGAGCAGCCGGCCAGGCGGGCCTGGCGGACGCCGCGTCACCGGCATGGTGACGCGATCAATGGTGACAGGTGATGCAGTCGAGCGGCGCCCGGGTCCCCCGCGTGGCGTTCTGCTCGCGATGGCACTCCACGCACCAGCCCATGCTCAGGGGAGGCGGGGCGAGCTGCAGCCCGACCAGGTTCATGAGGTCGTTGACCAGCGTGGGGCCCGTCCGCGCCCCCACCTCTCGCATCCGCTCGATCGGCCCGTGACACGTCTGACAGGCCACGCCCGCCGCGACGTGGGGCTTGTGGGAGAAGTACGTGAACTCGGGCAGCGCGAACACGCGCACCCAGGGGATCGGCTCGCGCCGGTTCCAATAGTCGTGAATCTTCGCGATCTCGGGGTTGTCCTGGGCCCCGATGATCTTGTGGCACCCGATACAGCGCTCCACCGACGGCAGCCCGGCCGACTGCGAGCGTCGCGCGTCGGCGTGGCAGTGCTGACAGGCGATCTGAAACGACCCGGCGTGGATGAGGTGGCTGAAGAAGATCGGCTGGCGCGGGGCCTCGGGCACAGTGACGAGGGGCTGGGCCTGCTCCGGCGAGAACGGCGGCTGGGCCAGCGAGCGCAGGTACGCCACGACCTGCCGGACCTGGGCTTCGCTGAGGTGGCCCCGGAAGGGGGGCATCGTCGGCGCCAGCCCTTCCGCGGGGCCACCGTTCAAGATGATGTTCATCAGGAACTCGTCGGGGAGCGGGTTCATCAGGCGCCCGTCGGTGAGATCAGACGGCTTGGTGGCGAAGCCGGCGGCCGAGGCGCCGTCGCCCCGGCCCCCTTCCCCGTGGCAGAGCGCGCAGGAGCGCGCATAGATGTCCCGGCCCGCCTCGACGTCCTCGACGGACGGGGCGGCGGCCCCGCCCCGCGCGAGGGCGGCGGCGGCGACGATGAGGACCAGACCGAGCGCGCCCGGGAACCAGCGACGCACCACCTACTCCTTGATCAACCGCTCCCGCCGTAGCAGGTAAAAGTGTCGCACGGAGCTGTAGAGGTCCAGGGTGGTCTCCTCCACGCCCTGGAAAAGGTCATAGTACAGCGCCCGCTCGTTGACCATCTCGCCCACCCGCATCCCGGCCCGCTCCCAGAAGAAGGGCAGCACGTAGCTGAGCGGGTCCAGAAAGATGTCGACACCGCGGCCGATGCCGTCGCGGACGGTCATGGGCTCGAAGAACGGCAGCACCAGATAGGGGCCGGGGGTCGCGCCCCAGACCCCCAGCGTCTGGCCGAAATCCTCGCGGCTCGGCTGGATCCCCCAGTAGTCCTTGGCCGGGTCGAAGAGGCCTCCGATGCCGGCCGTGCTGTTGATGAGGAACCGCGCGAGCTCGCGACCGGCGCCGGCGGCCTTGCCCTGCAGCAGACTGTTCACGAGGCGGGGGACGACGCGAATGTTGTCGAAGCCGTTGGCGATGAGAACCTGAAACGGCTCCGGCATCACGTGGCGGTACACGTTGGCCACCGGCTTGAACACGTAGCGGTCGACACGCAGGTTGAAGGTGAACACCTTGTCGTTGAACGTCTCCCAGGGATCGTACGGCTCGAACTCGTATTCGTCCTGGGTGCCGGGTCCCTGGGAGATTATGAACATTGGGGGGGGCGAGACGCCCCCCCCAATTCCCCCCCGATCCGCGTGGGGCCCGACACCGGGCCCCCCAATTCCCCCCCGGTCCGCGTAAGCCCCGACGCCGGGCCCCCCGGTTCCTCTCCGATCTACGTGAGGCCCGACACCGCCTTCCCAGATTCGCCCCGGACCTGCGTCCAGGGAGCTCCGTCCGCCGAGGGGGGCACCGGTGTCGATGCTGGCGCAGCCGACGAGAGAGAGGACGACGGCGAGGGCAGCGACCACACCACTGCATGCGCGACCGACGTCGCCCAGCGCGCGACGCACCAACGATCCTCCCCGACGAGCATAGGCTCGCCCTCCGCCGACGCGGAGAGTATAGCGCGAGGCCCGCGAATCCCCGGATCGGGTCAGCGCGCGGCGGGCGGGCGCAGGATGACGAGCGTGAGCGGATCGAGGTAGGCGCGGGCCACGCGCTGGACGTCGGCCGCGGTCACCGCCTCCACCGCGCGCCGGTAGCGCTCGGGAAACTCCTGTCCCACGGCCTGCACCTCGTAGAAGCCCATGTACCAGGCCTGCCGGGCGTTGGTGCGCCGGTCCATGGCGTAGTTGCCCAGCAGGTAACCCTTGGCCCGCGCCAGCTCGTCGGCGCTCAGGGCCTGCGTCCGCACACGCTCGACCTCGCGCAGCAGCTCGGTCTCGGCCCGCGCGGCGCTCTCGGGCGCCGTGCCGAGATAGAGGATGAGCAGCCCCGGCTCGCGCACGGCCTCGTAGTAGGCGCTGGCCGCATAGGCCAGGGCCTGGCGGTCCCGGAGCTCGGCGAAGAGCCGTCCGGCCATACCGCCGCCGAGCGCCGTGGCCAGGACCTTCACGGCGGCATGATCGGGATGATCGAGCGGCGGGGCCAGGCCACCGGCCAGGATCTGCGCCTGCTGGGCCGCCTGCTCGACGACGATGCGGCGCGCCGTCGGCACCGGCCGGGGATGCTTCGGCTCGGCGACGGCCCCGCCTCGCGGCAACGATCCGAACAGACGGCGCGCCGCGGCCAGCACCTCCTCGGCCGCCACCTGCCCGCTCACGGCCAGCACCATCCGCTCCGGCCGGTAGAAGGCCCGGTAGTGGGCCACGATCGCCGCGTGGTCGATCCGGGCCAGCGACGCGGCTGTTCCCAGCACGGGAAGCCCGTAGGGGTGGCGGCCGTACACCGTCGCGTAGAATACGTCGAAGGCGCGCGACGCCGGGCTGTCACGCTGGCGCTGGACCCGTGAGAGCAGCCAGTCGCGCTCCAGCTTCACCTCGGTCGGCTCGAGCCGCGGCTCCAGCGCCAGCTCCGCGGTGAGCGCCAGCAGCTCGCGCCAGAACCGGGCCAGGGCCGTGGCGCTGATCCCCGAGTAGTCCACGTTGCCGGCGGCGCTGATCTTCCCGCCCAGCGCGGCGATCGCCTCGGCGAGCTCGGCGCCGCTGTGGTGGGCTGTCCCCTTGACCATGACGGCGTGCACGAAGTTCGCGATGCCCGCGTGCTCCTCGGACTCCCAGCGCGTGCCCATCCGTACCATCAGCGACACGGCCACGACCGGCGCCACCGGATTCTCCCGCACGAGGACGGTGAGCCCATTGTCGAGTTGCTCCCGGCGGGGGCCGGCGGCGTCCGCGGTCACGGCCGGCGCCAGCGCGGCGAGGACGAGACCGAGGGCGAGGAACCGGCGCCGGCTCATCGGGCGGTGGGCACGAACCGCACGCGCGAGTAGTTGTCGTCACCGAAATACCGGCGGGCGACGGCCTGGATCTCCTCCGCCGTCACCTGGCGCAGCCGGGAGAGGTATTGCAGCTCGTCCTCCAGCGTCCACGTGGTCTCGGCCTGACCGTAGCTCTTGGCCAGCCCCTCCACCGTCTCGATGTCGAACGCATAGTTGGACTCGGCGGTGACCAGCGCCCGCTGGCGCTCGGCCTCGGTCACGCCCTCCGCCCGCACGCGGCGGACGACGTCGACGATGGCGGCTTCGGCGCGGTCGAGGTTGGCCGCCTCCAGCCGGGCCGTCACCGACACCAGGCCGGCCTTCTCCCAGGCCCCGTAGCCGGCGTCGATCGAGTAGACCAGCCGCTGGCGCTCGCGCACCGTCTGGTTCAAGCGCGAGCTGGGGCCGTCGCCCAGGATGTAGGTGAGCAGATCCACCGCGTACACGTCCGTGTCGTTCGTCGGCGCCGTGCGCCAGCCCAGCCCCAGGTACGCCTGCTTCTCGCTCCGCGGCACGTCCAGCTGGCGCATGCCTTCCAGCCGGGCGACCGTCGGCGTCGCCGGCCGGGAGGCCCCGGTGGCGTCGAGCCGGCCGAACGTCGCCCGGGCCAGCCGGCGCACCTCGTCGGGCCGCACCGCACCCACCACCACCAGCACCATCTGCCGGGGGACGTAGTACTTGCGATAGTAGGCCTCGAGCTGTTTGCGGGTGAGGGCGCCGATCAGCTCCGGCGTGCCCAGGATGGGCCGGCCGTACGGATGAGGCGCGTAGGCCAGCTCGTAGATGCGGCGGAGGAGGTAGCGGTCGGGGTTGTCCTGCGTGAGCCGCATTTCTTCGAACACGACCTTGCGCTCGGCGTCGAGGTCGTCCTGCGCCAGGCTGGCGTTGACCGCGATGTCGGCCAGTAGCTCCAGGCCCGCCTGCAGGTGCTCGGCCGGCAGCACGACGTCGTAGTGGGTGGCGTCGTACGAGGTGAAGGCGTTGCTCTGTCCGCCCAGGCGCTCGATGAGCCGATCGATCGAGCCGGGGGGCCGCGTGGGCGTGCCCTTGAACAGCATGTGCTCCAGGTAGTGCGTCAGCCCGAGCTCGTTGGGCGTCTCGTCGCGACCGCCGATCCGCACCCAGAGCTGCAGGGCCACCACCTCGCTGGCCCGGTGCTCTTGCACGATGAGGGTCACGCCGTTGGTGAGCGACTCGCGGGTCGGGCGGGGGCCGGTCGGACTGGGGTTGGGCGGCGTGCCGACCGCGCAGCCGCCGAGCAGGATGAGGACAACCGCCGCGGCCAGCACGCGCCGCATCTCACGCCACCCCGTTCAGCGCGTAGTCGAAGATGTCGAAGTTCCGCACCTCGCCCTCACGCCGGGCACAGGCGGGCGTGAGCGGACGATTGAGCACGAACGGCACCGTCTGCTCGGTGATGCCGCCGTGGGACCTGAGCGGCTCCTCGAGCAACGACAGGTCGTGCTCCCGGGGCGACTTGCCCAGCACCACGTGGCGCTCGGCGATGACGATGACGTCCCCGATCCGGTCGGAAGCCAGCTCGAACCGCCGGCAGCCCGACGCGTTGTCCCACACCTCGGCCACGCCCTCGGTGGCGCTGAGCCGTTCCAGCACCGTGGGCAGGTCGGCGGGGCGATCGAGATAGATGGTGGCGAAGGAGCCGAGCGCGCCATGGTGCACGACGTAGGGGTCGGTGATGGGCAGGACCACGCGGGCACGGCCGGGACCGAGCACCTCGTCGAGCAGCGGCCGCAGGTAGACCACGTTGGGGGCGCCGTCCGGGCGCGCCTTGGCGCTCATGCCGTGGTCCGCGGTGATGCCCAGCACGGCGCCGGCGCGGTCGAGGGCGCCGAAGTACCGATCGAGCATCGCGTAGAAGTCGGTGGCCACGGGATCGCCCGGCGGGTGCTTGTGCTGAATGTAGTCGGTGAGCGACAGGTACATGACGTCCGGCCGCTCGCGCTCCAGCAGGGCCAGCCCGGCGGCCAGCACATACTCGCTGAGCTCGGCGCTGTAGACGTCGGGCACGGGCCGGCCGACCAGCTCGGTCACCCGCTCGATGCCGTGCTCGTCCTTGGTCACCTGGTCCGCCTTCTCCGACGAGAAGCAGATGCCCGCCATCCCGTGGCCCAGCAGGCGCCGCAGCTTGTCCTTGGCGGTGATGACGACCGCGCGGGCGCCCTGCTGCGCCAGCGCCGCCAGCAGCGTCCCGCAGCGCAGGAAGGCCGGGTCGTTCATCATGACCTCGCGGCCCGTGGCGGGATCGTAGAAGTAGTTGCCGCAGATGCCGTGCACGGCCGGCGGTACGCCGGTGACGATGGAGAGATTGTTGGGATTCGTGAAGCTCGGCACCACGCCGCGGGCCAGCCGGAACACCCCCTGGGCACGGAAGCGGGCGATGGCCGGCGCTACCCCGGCGTCGACGGCACGATCGAAGTACTCGGGCTCGCCTCCGTCGATGCAGACGACGACGGTCGGACGCCGAGGAAACTGGTAGGTGCGGCCATTGACCTCGAGGACGGGGCCGCCGCTCATAGCGCCTGGATCATACGGCCACCGGAGCGCCCCGGGCCGGGATTTTTCACGGCGTGCTCGACGGCGCCGCCATCGCCGCCTGCGGGCGGCCCCGCCGCCGGCGGATGCGGCGGCGGCCGGCATCGACCACCCGCACGCCCAGCAAGATGGCCAGGGCCGCCGCGTAATAGTACGGCTCGATCCGGCCCACCTTGGCGAGCCAGATGAAATGCAGGACGGCGGCGATCGCGGCCACGTAGACGATCCGATGCAGGCGCCGCCAGCCGACAGCGCCCAGCCGCTTGACCATGCCCGCGGTGGACGTCGCGGCCAGCGGGATGAGCAGCACGAGGGCGCCCATGCCGAGCGTGATGTAGGGCCGCTCCACGATGTCGCTGGCCATCTGCGGCCAGTTGAAGAAGTGATCGATGAGGATCCAGACGCTGAAGTGCAGCGCCGCATAGAAGAAGGCGAAGAGCCCGAGCAGCCGGCGCAGCAGCGCCGGCCAGCCCCAGCCCGTCACCAGCCGCAACGGCGTCGTGGCCAGGGAGGCCAGCAGCAGGCGCAGGGTCCACTGCCCCAGATGGTTGGTGATGAAGCTGATCGGGTTGGCCGTCAGGTCGTCGGTGACGATCCAGAATCCGAGCGCGGCCAGCGGAGCCAGGGCGGCGGCCCAGACCGCCGCTTTGAGGGCGACGCGGGGCATGTTACTGGAGGGGGCACGAGGCGCGCCCCCTCCAGACCTCCCCGTTCGCGCCAGGCGCGACAATGGCTACTGTCTCTAGTAGAACTTGCGCAGGTCCATCCCGGTGTAGAGGTGGGCGACCTGGTCGGCGTAGCCGTTGAACATCAGCGTCGGGCGGCGGCGGAACTCGCCGATGCGACGCTCCGTGGCCTGGCTCCAGCGCGGGTGACTGACTTCGGGGTTGACGTTCGAGTAGAAGCCGTACTCCTGCGGGGCGGCGTCGTTCCAGGCCGTCGAGGGCTGATCCTTGACGAGACGGATCCGCACGAGCGACTTCGCGCTCTTGAAGCCGTACTTCCAGGGCACCACCACCCGGATGGGCGCGCCGTTCTGGTTCGGCAGCACGCGGCCATACATGCCGACCGTCACGAGGGTCAGCGGGTGCAGGGCCTCGTCCAGGCGCAGACCCTCCGTGTACGGCCAGTCGAGTCCCGTGTAGAACAGCGCCTGGCGCTGGCCGGGGAACTGCTCGGGGTCGAGCAGCGTGGTGAACTCCACGTACTTGGCGGCGCCGGTCGGCTCCACCCGCTTGAGCAGGGCGGCCAGGGGAAACCCCACCCACGGGATGATCATGGACCAGGCCTCCACGCAGCGCAGCGAGTACACCCGCTCTTCGAGCGGGAAGGTCTTGAGCAGCTCATCGATGTCGAAGGTCCGCGGCTTGTGCACGAGGCCCTCGACGCGGACGGTCCAGGGCCGGACCCGCAGCCGGTGGGCCTCCCGGGCGGGATCGTCCTTGTCCACCCCGAACTCGTAGAAGTTGTTATAGGTGGTCGCGTCCTTCCACTTGGTCAGCGGTTCCTTGAAGCTCAGCGCCTCGTTGCGGGTGGCCGGCAGCGGGGCCCCCAGGGGTGGCTCCTGCACGGCTTCGGCCTGGCAGCCCGCGGCGGCCAGCGCGGCAGCGCCGGCGATGAACGACCGACGATCCAGATAGAGTCGCTCGTCGGTGATCTCGGAAGTCTTGAACCGCTCCGGCCGTCGGATCAGCATGACGTCCTCCCAACTATCTCACGAGACCGCAAACTTGTAACCCTGGCCGTGCACGGTGAGGATCCACCGGGGATGCTCGGGATCCGCCTCGAAGCGCCGGCGGAGCCTGAGCACGTGGGTGTCGACCGTCCGCGTCGTCGGGAAGCGTTCGTAGCCCCACACCTCGTCGAGCAGCCGCTCCCGCGTCACCACCTCGCCCTGGTGAGCGAGCAGGTACGTGAGCAGGTCGAATTCCTTGCGGGTCAGGCTCACCTCTCGGCCCGCCACGAACACCTGGCGACTCCGCACCCGGACGCGCACGTCCCCGAAGGCGTACTCCTCGACCTTGTGGCGCGGGCCGGGCCGGCGCAGCACCGCTCGCACCCGGGCGAGCAGCTCGCGCAGCGAGAACGGCTTGGTGAGGTAGTCGTCGGCGCCCAGCTCGAGCCCGCGCACCCGGTCGGGCTCGGCCCCGCGCGCGGTGAGCATGATGATCGGCACGTCGATGCCCCGCCCCCGGAGCGTCTGACACACCTCCCAGCCGCTGAGCTTCGGCATCATCAGGTCGAGGATGATCAGGTCGGGCGCCTCCCGGGCGGCCAGCGCCAGCGCCGTCTCCCCGTCCGTGGCCGCGCAGGTCTGGTAGCCCTCGAAGCGCAGGTTGTCCTCCAGACCTCGCACGATCTCCGGCTCGTCGTCCACGATCAGGATCCGTGGCATCGTGCCACAGCATAGCCTGGGCCCGCCCCGCCGGATGTCACAAGGGCGTCAAATGTGGCGGCGGACTCTCAGAGGGTGTCGCGGAGGCGCTCGAGGAGAAACGCCCGCAGCCGGGTCTTCATCTCATCGGGCATGGCCACGCGGTTGACGTCGGCGGCCAGGTCGCGGGTCCGGCGATAGGTGTTCAGGTAGGCCACGCAGGGCGCGCAGTCGCGCAGGTGACCCTCCAGCTGGGCGACCGCGTCGGGGGACAGGCTGGCTTCCAGGTAGTCGGCCAGCAGCGCGATGAGCTCGCGACACGTCATCTCACGCCTCGTCCGGATGGATCATGCCGAGACCAGCGCCGTCCGCGTCCGCTCCCGCGTGGCCAGCAGGCGCCGGGGATCGCCGAGGTCGTTCCAGCCCAAGCCGTTCACCGGAAGGACGGCCAGCGCCTCGGGGTACCGCTCCAGCACGTGTCTGGAGAGATCCGTGGCCGGCAGCCCGGCGTACGCCCGGCGGAGCGTCTCGTCTTCCCAGGGCGTGTCCAGCCGCGGGCGCGCTGCGGCGAAGGCCGCGCCGAGGCTGGGGACCGCGCGGTCGATCACGCGGGTCAGCGTCGAGGTTCTCCGACCGCACGATCACCGACCGGGACGGTGCGTCGGCCAGCAGCGGGGCGTAGAACCGCTCGTGGCGCCGCGTGACGACGGTGAGCAGCCGCTCGGGGTCGACCAGCAGCCGAACCCGCCGGAGGGTCTGCTCGAGGAGCGTCTGCTGGCCGAGGAGCCGACAGAACTGCTTGGGGCGGTCGTCGCCGGTCAGGGCCCGGGTGACCGCCTGCAACCGGGTGCCGTCGCCGCCCGCCAGCACGATGGCCGAGTAGCTGGCCATCACTCGCCGCTCTGCTGGAGCAGCTTGGCGACGAGCCCCGTCCATCCCGTCTGGTGGCTGGCTCCGATGCCGGCCCCGTTGTCGCCATGGAAGTATTCGTAGAACAGGAGCAGGTCCTGCCAGTGGGGATCTTGCTGCAGCTTCTCGGTGCCGCCGAAGACCGGGCGGCGGCCGGCCGGCCCGCGCAGGAAGATCCGGGTCAGGCGCCGCGAAAGCTCGGCGGCCACGTCCCACAAGTGGAGGCGGCGGTCGCTGCCGGTGGGCATGGCCACCTGGAACCGATCGCCGAAAAAGTGGTGGAACTTCTGCAGCGACTCGATCAAGAGGTAGTTGACGGGGAACCAGATGGGGCCGCGCCAGTTGGAGTTGCCGCCGAACAGGCCGGTGGACGACTCGGCCGGCTCGTAGTCCACCCGGTGCTCCATGCCGTCGATCCGCACCATGTAGGGATGCTCGAGGTGATAGCGCGACAGGGCCCGGATCCCGTAGGGGGAGAGGAATTCGCTCTCGTCGAGCAGCACGCGCAGCACGCGCGGAAGCTGCTCGTCGGTGACCAGGGACAGCAAGCGGCGGGTCGCGCCGGTGGCCGTCGGCATCTCGACGACGTGCTCGCGGAACTCCGGCCGATGGTCCATGAACCACTGCATCCGGCGGCGGAAGCCGGGCAGCCGGTCCACGACGTCCGGCTCCAGCGTCTCCGCCGCGAACAGGGGGATGAGCCCAACCATCGAGCGCACCTTGAGCCGGGCGTGACGGCCGTCGTCGGTGTGCAGCACGTCGTAGAAGAAGCCGTCCTCGTCGTCCCAGAGCTGGATGCCCTCGCCGCCCAGATCGTGCATGGCGTGGGCGATGTACACGAAGTGCTCGAAGAACTTGGAGGCGATGTCCTCGTAGGCGGGGTTGTCCCGGGCCAGCTCCAGGGCCATGGCCAGCATGTTCAGGCAGTACATGGCCATCCAGCTGGTGCCGTCGGACTGCTCGAGGTGGCCGCCGCCGGGCAGGGGCGCCGAGCGGTCGAAGACCCCGATGTTGTCGAGGCCGAGGAATCCCCCCTGGAAGACGTTCTTGCCCTCCGCGTCCTTGCGGTTGACCCACCAGGTGAAGTTGAGGAGGAGCTTCTGGAAGACCTTCTCCAGAAAGTCCCGGTCCCCGCAGCCCCGGATGCGCCGCTCGATCTTGTAGACGCGGAGCGCCGCCCAGGCGTGCACCGGCGGGTTCACGTCGCCCAGCGCCCACTCGTAGGCCGGGATCTGGCCGTTGGGATGCATGTACCATTCGCGCAGGAGCAGGACGAGCTGGGACTTGGCGAAGTCGGGATCGACGAGGGCCAGGCCGATACAGTGGAAGGCGAGATCCCAGGCGGCGTACCAGGGATACTCCCACTTGTCGGGCATCGAGATGATGTCCTCGTTGTACAGGTGCAGCCAGTCGCGGTTGCGCCCGCCGCGGCGCTCCGGTGGCGGCGCGGGCAGGGCGGGATCGCCGTTGAGCCAGCGCCGGACGTAGTAGTGATAGAACTGCTTGCTCCAGAGCAGGCCGGCCAGGGCCTGCCGCATCACCCGCCTGGCGTCGGCGGACAGGCCGGACGGGATCACCGTGGCGTAGAACTCGTCGGCCTCGCGGGCGCGGGCTGCGAACGTCGCCGCGAACTCGGGGCCGAAGGCGGCCGACCCCAGCGCGGTGTCGGTCAGCCGCAGCTGCACCGTGGCCGACTGGCCGGCCGGGATTGCCAGGCGGTACTGGCCGGCGGCCTTGGTGCCGAAGCGCGCCGGGTTGACGGCGTCGCGGCGGCCACCGACCACGTACTCGTGGAGGCCGTCCTTGACCCAGGGACCGGGATTGGGCGCGCCGAAGAGCCGCGCGGCGTTGGTCTCGTTCTCGGTGAAGAGCAGGTCCGGCCCGCCCTCGCAGTAGAGCCAGCGCCGTCCCAGCGACTCCTCCTCGGCCTCGATGACGGCGAGACCGGGGACACCGTCGCCGGCGCGCAGCGCCGGCCGCTTGGCGCCCTCCTCCCACGACCACGTGTTGCGGAACCACAGGGTCGGCAGCAGGTGGAGGGTCGCCGCCTCCGGCCCCCGGTTGCTGGCGGTGATCCGGATCAGGATGTCGTCCGTCCCCGCCTTGGCGTAGGCGATCTCCACGTCGAAGTAGCGGTCGTCGTCGAAGACGCCGGTGTCGATCAGCTCGTACTCGGGCGCCCGCCGGTCCCGCTGGCGGTTCTCCTCCACGAGCGGGCCGTAGGGGAAGGCCGCCTGGGGGTACTTGTAGAGCGCCCTCATGTAGGAGTGGGTGGGGGTCGAGTCGAGGTAGAAGTAGTACTCCTTGACGTCCTCGCCGTGGTTGCCCTCGTTACCGGTGAGGCCGAACAGGCGCTCCTTCAGGATCGGATCGCGCCCGTTCCAGAGCGCGATCGCGAAGCAGAGGAACTGCCGCCGGTCGGAGATGCCCGCGATGCCGTCCTCGCCCCAGCGATAC